>JALQYS010000229.1 GCA_023254015.1 Paracoccaceae bacterium | reverse complement strand
CTGCGCGCTGCTCGACATCCCGATGTCGCTCCTGCCCGAAGTGAAGGACTGCGCCGCCGATTACGGCACCACCCGCCCCGACCTTTTCGGCCGCGAAATCCCGATCCTCGGTGTCGCGGGCGACCAGCAGGCCGCGACCGTGGGACAAGCCTGCTTTGCGCCGGGCATGATGAAATCCACCTACGGCACCGGTTGTTTTGCCCTTCTGAATACTGGGGCCGATATGGTGCCTTCAAAGAACCGGCTGTTGACAACAATCGCCTACAGACTGAACGGACGCACCACATATGCGCTTGAA
The DNA here is from genome assembly GCA_023254015.1 of Paracoccaceae bacterium. Lineage (GTDB taxonomy): Bacteria > Pseudomonadota > Alphaproteobacteria > Rhodobacterales > Rhodobacteraceae > Tabrizicola_A. Next base: position 4,504 of record JALQYS010000229.1, on the reverse strand, counting down.
GGCTCGATCTTCATCGCCGGAGCCGTGGTGCAATGGCTACGCGATGGGCTAAAAATCATCCGTGAGGCACGCGAAACTCAACCCCTTGCCGATGCCGCGGACCCCTCGCAGGATGTCGTGCTGGTCCCGGCATTCACCGGTCTTGGTGCGCCTTACTGGCGTCCCGACTGCCGGGGCGCGGTCTACGGGCTGACCCGCAATTCCGGCCCATCGGAGCTGGCCCGTGCTGCGCTTGAAAGCGTCGGTTATCAGACCCGCGACCTGTTGGAGGCGATGCGGTCTGACTGGGGGGCTGCGGCCGATGGCATCCTGCGCGTCGATGGGGGGATGACGGCTTCGGATTGGGCGATGCAGTTTCTTTCCGATATTCTGGGCGCGCCGGTGGACCGGCCAGTGGTGACGGAAACCACTGCCTTGGGCGCGGCCTATCTGGCAGGACTGCAAGCGGGCATATACGAACAGCCCGAAGATTTTCAGAAAATTTGGGCGCTGGAACGGCGCTTTACCCCAGCGATGAACCCCGTAACACGCGATGCGAAATACGCCCGTTGGGGCCGCGCTGTTGCTGCTACCATGGCCGTATAATGGGATTTATGATCCAGACGCCAACGCAGATCCTGTTCGGCCGGGGCATGAAAGACCGGGCGGCGGATGCGATTGCTGCATTCGGCCCCCGCGGGGTGCTGGTGCACGGAGCAAATCCCGCGCGCGCCGATTGGCTGGCGCAAGACCTGCGTGCCAAGGACTGCACCGTAGCGACCTTGCCCTGTACAGAGGAACCCACCCAGCCGATTCTGGAAGCGGCACTCGTCACAGCCCGCGCTTTTGCGCCGGACTGGGTTGTGGCCTTGGGGGGCGGGGCGGTGATTGATATGGGCAAGGCGCTGGCAGCGCTGATCCCGTCGCCCACGCCCCTTATGGACCATCTGGAAGTAGTGGGGCGTGGCCTGCCACTGACTGCTGCGCCGCTGCCTTTCATCGCTCTGCCCACTACCGCCGGAACCGGTGCCGAGGTGACCAAAAACGCTGTCATCGGCCTGCCCGACCATCGCCGCAAGGTCAGCTTACGCGATGACCGCATGCTGGCAAGGCTGGCCATTGTGGACCCGTCTTTGACGGATCACTGCCCTTGGAAGGTGACGTTTGCATCGGGTCTTGATGCTGTGGTGCAGGTCATCGAACCCTACCTTTCCACTCGCGCTAATGATTTTTCCGATGCGATAGCTCACCCTGCGATTGTGCGCGGCCTGACCGCCTTGCAACGCCTGTCGCAGGCCGAGGAAAGCACGGCCCGCGATGAGCTGGCTTGGGTCAGCCTGTGTGGGGGTCTTGCGCTGGCCAACGCCGGGCTTGGGGCGGTGCATGGGCTGGCAGGGCCGATCGGGGGCATGTGTCCCGCCCCTCACGGAGCGGTCTGCGCCGTGCTCTTGGGCCCGGCTCTAGAGATGAACCGCAGGCGGGCCGATCAAAATGCGCAAGCTACTCACCGATTGGGACAGGTCTGCACTATCATCGCTCAGGCTCTGGGCGGCAGCGCCGAGACAGCACCGCAGACCGTTGCCACCTGGGTGAGCCGCGCCGGGCTTGAGGGTCTAACAGCGCAAGGCTTGGCGCTTGCCGATCACGCGAACGTGGCCGAGGCTGCGCTGCTGGCCTCGTCGATGAAGTCAAATCCGGTGCCTTTGACCAAGTCAGACTTGATGTGGATCCTGTCACAGGCCGCACCATGACCATGCGGGGAAGCTATGGACCGTTGGCCTGATAACCGCGCTTGGTTCTTGCTTTTGCCCGCCCTATGCCTGCTTGCGCTTGTCGGTGGCCTGCCGCTTTTGGCGGTCGTGAACTATGGGCTGCATGACATTTTCACCCTTGAGCAAGTGCATTGGGTCGGCCTGCAATGGTTTGAGGACATTCTGCACAGCGACCGTTTCTGGGCCTCATTCGGGCGGAGCCTCTTGTTCTCGGCGTTGGCTCTGGGCGTTCAGATTCCATTGGGTATTCTGGTCGCCAAGCTACTCTTGTCTCTTGGCTGCCGCGCGGTTTGGGGGTTGGTGCTGTGCGCTTTGCCGCTGGTGGTGCCGTGGAACATGATCCCGATGCTGTGGCTGGGCATGATTCAGCCGCAAACCGGCCTGTTCGGCTTTGTTGGGGCTTGGGGTTTTGATTACAAGTTCAACCCCATACATACATGGATCCTGATCCTACTCGTGGATACCTGGCATTGGCTGGGGCTGGTTGCTATCCTTGCCTATGCCGGTCTTGCGTCGGTTCCCCAGCCTTACCGGCAAGCTGCGGCCATTGATGGCGCTTCGAACTGGGCTGTGTTCCGCTACATCGAATTACCCCGAATTACAGGCGCTTTGGCGATCGTACTGTTGCTGCGCTGTGTTGACAGCATGATGATCTATACTGAGGCGTTCACGATTAATGCTGGCGGCCCCAATGATGCTACCCGCTTTCTGACACTGGAGCTTGGTGAAGAGATCAAGGGCTTTTCCTATGGGCAGGCCGCGGCCCGGGCCAGCCTTTACTTCTTGATCGTCGTGGCAATTGTTTGGGCCTTTGTGATTGCATCGCGCAGAGATGAGGAGGCGGCATGAGACGCGGTGTCGCCCTTGTCACCTTTGCGGCTTTTGTTCTGTTGCCCCTGACGCAAGCCGTTATCCTCAGCTTCACCGTGACACTTCCGGTAGAAGGCCGCAGTATGGGAAGTCTTGGCCTAATGAATTACGCCTATGTGCTGACCACACCTGAATTGCAGTCGGCCATGCTGAACTCGTTTGCATATGTTGTGCTTAACGTCGCGCTTTGCTTGATTTGCGGATTGCCTGCGGCTTACGCGCTGGCGCGCTTCCGCTTTATCGGCGACCGCCACTTTCTGCTTTTGATCCTTGTCTTTCGTGTCACCCCGCCAGTGGTGCTGTCGTTGCCGATCTTCATCATCTTTTCTCGTCTTGGGCTGGTGAATTCCCCTGTCGGAATTGCCCTTGTGCATGCTCTGTTTAACCTGCCCGTCGCGATCTGGATTCTGGAAAGCTTTATCCGTGCCGTGCCGCGCGAATTGGATGAAACCGCGTTCCTTGATGGCCATTCCGGCGCGGGTTTCTTCTTTCGCCATCTGATCCCGGCTATAGTACCCGGTATTGGCGTTGCCGCCTTTTTCTGCTTTGTCTTCTCATGGATCGAGGTCGTCTTCGCGCGCATCCTGACGGTGACTGCAGGCAAGCCGATCACCGTCGCGATCTCGGCAATGTTCGGGTTTCAGACCGACATCGGCGCTGTCATGGCAATGACCTGCCTATCGTTTCTTCCCGCACTCATTTTGATTGTCACGGTGCGAAACCACCTTGCCAAGGGTTATGTCTTGCGCGCTTGAGAAGCTGCAGTTTTAGTCTGCCTTTGGATTGCGGCTCTGAAGGAGAAGATAGCCCTTTCCCAAACGGTTAATGTGGACACACCAAGCTCACTGTTCCTTACCCCTCGGCTTGTCGACTTGGCGTCGATAGAAACCGACAGCTGTCCGACCTTTTCACAGCTACCGCTTGCCGTCCCACGGCCTCGCCCTCGGCATCACATCCGTCACTTCAACCTCCCGCAGCAAGCTGCCCGCCTGCAACCCATCTCTGACCCAGCCCAGCGCCGCACACCAATCCTCATACCCCCGCCGGGCCGCCTCGATCTGCTGCGGATGCGGCGAATAGGTCACCGGACAGGCCAACACCTCTACCGTGCGCCATTTGCCGCGCGACAGAACCCGCTCAGTCCCAACCACGACGGTCGTCGCCCGCTCCCCATGCTGGTTCCGCTTCACCTCCACCGGCACACAGCGCGGTACCGCCCCAGGCATCCAGTCCGGCGTCAGCCCCGCGCGCGCGAGCTCGGCCAAGCGGATCGCCATGCGCTTGCCTCCGAGGCTATCGGGTAATCCTGCGACGGTTGCAGCGATGACTTCGGCATCCTCATGGGTGTAGCTGCCGACCTTGTGCTGGCCACCGTCGATCTTGCAGCCCAGCGCCGCGCGTTGAATGAGGATGTACTCGAGACCAAAGCCAAAACCTTGGTCGCGTTCGGGATCTGGGCGTTCCGGTAATTCCAACTCGGCCTTTTCCTTGCCGAAGGCCCATTCGAGGGCCTGCTGCACGGACATGGAACGCTTCGGACGCGCCGACCCGCTGCGGCCGATGTGCGCATGTAAGTTGCGATCGTGTTTCATTGAATGCCCCGCTCACGAAGGCGCTCGGCCGTTACCAGCCCTCGGGCCAGCATTGCGTCGCGCGTGGAGTTCGTGATCGCACTGACCGGCAGATAACGATCAGAGTTGACCAGATCGGCGTAGAAGGCCGGCACATCGGTAATCTGCCTGTGTGAGGGCTCGGGAGACGAAGCCCTCGGCTTGCACCGCTTTCGTGAGGCCTCAACCGCCTTGCGCTGGGCGACACGCTGCATGATCCTGTCTAGAGCCTTGGGCCCATCGGGGGGCTCGGGGTGTTCTAGCCGCGAGGCC
>JALQYS010000161.1 GCA_023254015.1 Paracoccaceae bacterium | reverse complement strand
GTCACAGGCTGCGGCCCAATCGGCCTTCGCTTCAGTGATGTCCTGCGGGCTGATCAGGCCGTCGATCACAGCCAGATTGTCGGCGATGCGCGGGGTCTGGCGCAGCCAGCCGGTCTCTTCGCGGCAGAAGGCGGCGGCGATGGACAACAGGTCGACCTCCCACTTGGTGTAAAATCCCCGCCGCCGTTCGCGCCAGGTCAGATACCAGTCCCAGACCTGCGGGAAGATCATCATCGCAAAGGTCAGCAATTTCGGATCAACGCCCCGGCCCTGAACCTCGCTTTCCGGCGGGGCCGCGAAGGCACCAAACCAGAGCCCGAAATGCTCGACCTTCTGCGCGGCGGTCTCTGTTCCCCAGACTCCATTCCGCTGCAATCCGAAGGCCGCGAAGGTGGCGGTCTTGAAGGTCAGGATCGCAGACATTTCGTCGTTGAGCCGCTTTGGCGCACGGATGATGCCGGATTCCTCGGGCCTCTGGGCGATGGACGACTGCCGCCGTGGGCCTGACTGACCGGAAAACCGCACGGCATAGCGGTGCCGCATCATCGCGGCCTGATACCGGCGGTAATCGGTGGAGCCGCTGATGATGACCGTGCGAACCCAGTCCAGAATTTCCGCCTGCTCGTGCCGTGGGCGGCGGTTGAAATCATCTGGCAGGTGCCAGGCAAGCCGCCTGCGTTCGGCGGGAGTCACGCCCTCCAGATTGAAATCACCGGGCGCGCGGTCGGGGGTGCCTGCCTTGGCCAGAAAATATCTTGCCGGCAAACGGTAACGCCGTTCAATCCGCCCGAGGATCTCCAGACTGATCGCCGCGCGCGGCATTTTGGTTCCGCGCCCCCAACTGATAATGGTGCTGCGGTTGACGCAGTCTTCGGGGCGCACAACTGCGTCGAAAAGGTGATAGGTCGTCTCGCCGTGGCGGCTTGCATGCAGCCGAAGGGCAGCGCCGAAACTGTCCGGTTCGTCCCATTCCGTGAACAGGGGCTCCGGGAACTCAATCACCGGTCGGCGTTGCCGTCCCGGCACCTTTCGTGATTGGGGCGCTCTTTTCGTTTGCGGTATTACTGCCGACCCGGCCTCTTCCCTTCGGATGCTGCGCTGTCGCGAGGGCACATCGGCCCGCAGCTTTCCCTCAGCAACTGCCCGCGCGATGGCATCGAAAACCGGCGCTATCTGCACCTTTTGGGGTTTCAGGCTATTGATATCCAGTGCCAGCCTCTCCGCTACGGCGGTCAGGTCAAGGCCAGCGCCGCGATACGGCGGATACTCTTCACGGGCCAGCAGTTCGGCCATGTAGTGATGTAGCCGTTTCACCACCTCTTCCGGCAGAACTGGCGCAAGCCGCTTGGCGCAAAAGTCTGACAGCATGCGCGGGGTCAACGTCGAAGCTTTTGTTTTCATTGGAACCTTCCGATTTTTGGAAAGGCCCAGTTACTCGATGAACCAGGAAAACGGCAGCACAACAGGCACGATGCCTCGACCGACTATTACCCGAGACCTCCGCCGGATCATTCGCAAGCACGTCAAAAATTCAGCCGGTGAAACCGATGCTTCCATCATGGAAGCAGAACGCCCTCTCAGGTGAAAACTATCCTTCCCTCCATAGTTTGCACCGATCATGTGCTGTCAGGCGTCGAGTTCGGCGTCCCAGTAGAGGTAGTCCATCCAGCTTTCATGCAGATGGTTCGGGGGAAAGCGGCGGCCGTGGGCCTGCATTTCGGCGGCGGTGGGGGCGCGGGGGGGGCGGCGCAGCGTCAGGCCTGACTGGCGCAGCGTTCTGGACCCTTTGTGCAGGTTGCAGGGGCTGCAGGCCGCCACCACATTCTCCCAGCTGGTGATCCCGCCCCTTGAGCGCGGGATGACGTGATCGAAGGTCAGATCGCCCCTTGAACCGCAATACTGACAGCAGAATTCGTCCCGCAGAAAAAGATTGAAGCGCGTGAAGGCCACGCGCTTCTGAGGTTTGACGAATTCTTTCAGGACGACAACGGAAGGTATCCGGAACTCCTGCCTCTGGCTGCGCACCACATGGTCATATTCGGCCACGATCTGCACCCGGTCCAGCACGGCGGCCTTGATCGCCTCTTGCCAGGGCCACAGGCTGAGCGGGTAGTAACTGAGCGGGCGGTAATCGGCATTCAGGACCAGCGCAGGAAACTGCCTCAGCGCCGCCGGATCGCGCACGAATTGGGTTCTGAAATCGCCGTCCATGGTCCGAGGTTACCCCGTCTTTCGGCATTCCTGCCTGAAACTATATCTGGGGTTTTCCACATGGCAAGGCCCAGATGTGCGGCAGGATGGCAAGATTGCGTGACAGGGAAATGACAAAGGCCCCGAAACACTCGGGGCCTTTGCAGAAGTTGCGCCGGGATCAGCCCGCGGCCGTCACCGCGCGGCCTGTCAGCACCCGCACCAGATTGGCGCGATAGGCCGCCGTGCCGTGCAGGTCGGTGATCATGTCGCTGTCATCCACCGCCAGGCTCTTGACGGCTTCGGCCGCAAAGTTGGCCGACAGCGCCGCCTCTGCCTCGGCCCAGCGGAAGACACCGTTGTTGGACGCGCCGGTGACGGCCACCCGGACGCCATCGGCGAATTTCGCCACAAAGACCCCCGTCAGGGCAAAGCGGCTGGCCGGTTGGTTGAACTTCACATAGGCCGCCTTCTGCGGGATCGGGAAGGTGACGCCGGTGACGAACTCTCCCTCCTCCAGGGCCGTGGTGAACATGCCCTGAAAGTAGTCATCCGCCGCGATCTTGCGCTGGTTGGTCACCACCGTTGCCCCACTGGCCAGCACCGCCGAAGGATAGCAGGCCGACGGGTCATTGTTGGCAATCGAGCCGCCGATCGTGCCGCGCGACCGCACCGCCGGATCGCCGATGCCGCCGGCAAGGGCCGCCAGCGCCGGATAATGCGCCGCGGCCTCGCGTGCCACTACCGCATGGGGGGTGGCCGCGCCGATGTGCAGGCCCCCCTCGCCCATGCAGACGCCCTTCATCTCGGCAATCCCGGTCAGCGAGACCAGAACCGAGGGCGCCGCCAGACGCTGCTTCATGGTGGGCATCAGCGTCTGGCCGCCCGACAGCGCCTGCGCGCCCTCTTGCGCCAGAAGCCCGGCCGCCTCGGCAATCGAGGAGGGCTTTGCGAAATCGAAGTTATGCATGGTTTTTCCCTCCCTCAGCCGTTGATCGCCTGCCACACCCGACCGGGCGAGACGGGCATGTCGATATGGGCAATCTTGTGCCCGCCGCTGTTCAGCGCATCCAGCACCGCGTTAACCACGGCCGGCGGCGAGCCGATGGCGCCTGCCTCACCGCAGCCCTTCACGCCCAGGGGGTTGTGCGTGCAGGCGGTCTGGCAAGAGTAATCGACGTTGTAGAAAGGCACATCCTCGGCCCGCGGCATGGCGTAATCCATGTAGGAGCCGGTCAGCAGCTGGCCGTTCTCGTCATAGGTCGTGCTTTCCAAAAGCGCCTGCCCGATGCCTTGCCCCACACCGCCATGCACCTGACCTTCAACGATCATCGGGTTCATGACATTGCCAAAGTCATCGGCACAGTGGAAGGCCACCACATCCACCTTGCCGGTGTCCTCATCAACCTCGACCTCGCAGATATAGGCGCCTGCGGGATAGGTGAAG
>JALQYS010000059.1 GCA_023254015.1 Paracoccaceae bacterium | reverse complement strand
ATGACCGTGTTGATGCGCCCGCCGAGGCCGGCCTCGCGTGCCACGCGGTACGCGTCGATCGCCCACAGGCGCAGGCCCTTGTCGAGGACCGCCTGCTGGAAGGGCACGGGCAGGCGGGACCACAGCTCCTCGTTGAGCAGTTCGTCGCGCAGCGACCCGTTGAACGACTCAATGAACGCATTCTGCTGCGGCTTGCCCGGATCGATATAGTGCCATTCGACCCGGTTCTCGCTTGCCCACTTCAGGATTGCCCGGCTCGTAAACTCCGTCCCGTTATCGCTGACGATGCAAGCCGGTTTGCCGTAAATCCTCACCAGTGCATCAAGTTCACGCGCCACCCTCGCCCCCGATATGCTGGTGTCGGCGATCAGGGCAAGGTTCTCACGGCAGCAATCGTCGTTCACTGCCAGGATGCGGAACTTGCGCGAGGCGCCAAAGGTATCGGCCAGGAAGTCCAGCGACCAGCGCTGGTTTGGCCGCAGCGGCGCCGGCATAGGGGTTCGACTGCCGCGCGCCCTCTTACGGCCACGACGGCGACGCACCGACAGCCCTTCCTCTCGGTAAATCCGATAGAGCTTTTTTTCGTTCATGATCATGCCCTTGCGCTCCAGCAGGATGCCCACACGCCGGTAGCCGAAGCGACGACGCTTCTCGGCGATCTTGTGCATCTCCTCACGGATTTCCGGGTTATCGGGCGGTCGTTCACGCCGCACCGTTTTCGGATCGACACCGATCAGGACGCAGGCCCGGCGCTGAGAGATCGGGTGATCCCTCATTGCCCGCAGCACTGCGTCCCGCCGTTGCATCCCTCGCCATTGTGCTCGAACCAATGGCGCTCAATGGCTCGACGTCAGGGCTTTCCCAGCAAATCCTTCAGAACCACCCTCGCCATTGGGCTTGAACCAATGGCGCCGCAATGGCTCGATCCAGCATGGCATCCGCCAGCAGGCGCTTGAGCTTCGCGTTCTCGTCCTCGAGCTGCTTCAGCCGCTTGGCATCAGACAGCTCCATCCCGCCATACTTGGCCTTCAGCTTGTAGAACGTCGCAGGGCTCAAACCATGCTTCCGGCACAACTCAGCCGTCGGCAAACCGGCCTCCTGCTCTTTGATCATCCCGATAATCTGCGCTTCGGTGAAACGGCTTTTTCTCATGACGTCTGCTCCTTTTCAGGTTGGGCAGACTCTACATCACGGCGAGGGACCTTCCGGGGGGCAGGTCACGGCCTTTACGGCTCGAAAGCTGCGCTGACAGTAAATAGCTCCTGCGGCAAACACCGCTGTGTTCAAAACGGCCGATAGTACACGGGGTCCCGCCGTTCCATCTGGCGCCTCCGGACAAGGCGCCAATAAGTTATGTGCAGAAAGAGTTGACGGAAGTGCTGCATCCCGCGTCCCGTCAGCCGAGAACCTTGCGCACCGCGCGCGCGGCGGCCTTGACCACCGTATCGGCCTCCGCCCGTGTCAGACAGAGCGGCGGGGCGAAGCCCAGGATGTCGCCTTGCGGCATGGCGCGGCCGATGACGCCTTCTTCTAGCAGGGCTGCCGAAATGGCGGGTCCAACCTTGCGCGCGGGGTCGAAGAAGCGGCGGTCGTCCTTGTCCTCGACGAATTCCACCGCAGCCATCAGCCCGTCGCCGCGCACTTCGCCCACGTTGCGGTGGCCTGCCAGCGCGTCGGCCAGTGCCTTGCGGAAGTAGGCCCCGGTTTCACCTGCGTTCTTCACCAAGCCCAGTTCATCGATCAGCTTCAGGTTCGCCACCCCGGCGGCGGCGCAAACCGGATGCGCCGAATAGGTCCAGCCGTGGCCGATGGGACCAAGCTGGTCGGAGCCCTGCACCAGCACGTCCCACATCCTGTTCGAGACGATCGACCCCGAAAGGGGCGCGTAGGCCGAGGTCAGCCCTTTGGCGATGGTGATGAGGTCCGGCTTCATCCCGTAATGGTCCGAACCGAACATGCTGCCCAGCCGCCCGAAACCGGTGACGACCTCATCCGCGACCAGCAGGATGTCATATTTCTCAAGGACCGTCTGGATGGCGGCCCAGTATCCCTTGGGCGGCGGCACGATGCCGCCGGTGCCGAGGATCGGCTCGCCGATGAAGGCGGCGACGGTGTCGGGACCTTCGGCAAGGATCATCTCTTCCAGTTTTGCCGCGCAATGGGCGCTGAACTGCTCTTCGGTCATCGAGCGGTCATCGCGGCGGAAGTAATAGGGCGCTTCGGTATGCAGGATCGGCGCGCGCGGCAGGTCGAAGGCGTTGTGGAACAGCGACAGACCCGTCAGCGAGCCGGTCATCACGCCCGAACCATGATAGCCGCGCCACCGCGAGATGATCTTCTTTTTCTCGGGCCGGCCAAGGATATTGTTGTAATACCAGATCAGCTTGATGTTGGTCTCGTTCGCATCCGATCCCGACAGACCGAAATAGACCCGGCTCATATGCGACGGCGCGCGTTCGATGATCATGCGGGCCAGCGTGATCGAGGCTTCGGTACCGTGGCCGACATAGGCGTGGTAGTAGGCGAGTTCGCGCGCCTGCTCGGCGATGGCTTCGGCAATCTCGGTACGGCCGTAGCCGACGTTGACGCAGTAAAGCCCGGCAAAGGCATCAAGGCTGCGTTTGCCATTGGTATCGACGATTGTGCAGCCTTCACCCCCGGCGATGACCCGGCGCGGGCTTTCGCCGCGTGCATGGGTGCCCATGTGCGTCGAGGGGTGGAAGAAGTGATCGCGGTCCCAGGCGTTCAATTCGTTGTCGCGGTCAAGCATGGTGGTTCCTTTCCCGCTCTCAGGCGGCGGTGTCAATGCAGAGGTATTTCAGCTCGGTGAAGGCTTCCATGCCGTGGCGCGATCCTTCGCGGCCGAGGCCGGACTGTTTCCAGCCGCCAAAGGGGATCGGGCCGCCGGTGATCTTCACCCGGTTCACAGCGACCATGCCGAACTCAAGCGCGCGCGACAGCCGCAGCGCACGGGCCCCGTCGCGGGTGACGACATAGGCGGCGAGACCATATTCGGTGTCGTTGGCGCGTGCGATCACCTCGGCCTCGCTGTCGAAGGGCAGCAGCGAGGCGACCGGGCCAAAAGTTTCCTCGCGGTGGATCAGCGCATCATCCGGCGCACCTTCGATCAGTGTGGGTCGGTAGGCAAGGGCCAGATCGGGGTCTACCCCACCGCCGGTAACGATCCGGCCACCGCGCGCCACCGCATCCTTGACTT
>JALQYS010000035.1 GCA_023254015.1 Paracoccaceae bacterium | reverse complement strand
AAGAACTAACCATGGCTAACCCCACCAACCTGAAGTACACCGAAGAACACGAGTGGCTGCTTGTCGACGGCGACAGCGCAACCGTGGGCATCACCGCCGAAGCCACCGTTGAAAAGGTTCAGGCGCTTCTCTGAAGCGCCCGGATTTTTGCAAAAATCCGGCCCGAAATCTTGCAAGATTTCGGCCCCCCCGAAAAGCGAAACGGCCCGAGGTTTCCCTCGGGCCGTTTTGCCTTATGCCTGCCGATTACCGGTAGCCGACGGTTTCGATCTTGCCGTCCTTGATCTCGATCTCGCGGAAGTTGCCGGCGCTTTCGCCGCCGCCGATCAGCTCCACCGAGGTTGCGCCGACATAGTCGATGTCAGTGCCCGCCGCGATTAGCTCCAGCGCCTTGGCGAGCTCCCCCGGCATGATCGGCTCGCCCGGGGCGTTGGCGATGTCCATGGTCTTGGCCGTCCAGTCCGCGCCCTTGGTCGAGTTGGCCGCTGCCATCGACAGCATCATCAGCGCCGCCGCGTCATAGGATTCGCCGGCATAGGACGAGGACGGGTCGAAATTCGCCGCCTTCGCCAGTTCGGCAAACTTGGCCGCGCCGTCGCTGTCGGTGCCCGGAACCGAGCCGTAAGAGCCGTTCAGCGCATCGCCGATCGAGGTGATCAGGCTTTCGCCATACATGCCATCGGGCAGGAAGAAGGTCGAGAAGGCGCCGGTATCCACCGCCGACTGGATCACGCCCTTGCCGCCCTGATCGACATAGCCCGCCACGACCAGCACCTCACCGCCCGCGGCGGCCAGCGTGGCCACTTCGGCCGAATAGTCGCCCTTGCCATCCTCATGCGGGACGGTCGCGGTGACGCTGCCGCCCTTGGCCGCGAAAGCCGCCGCGAAGGCATCGGCCATGCCCTTGCCATAGTCGTTGTTGGTATAGGTCACCGCCACCGATTTCACGCCGCGATCGGTCAGGATGTCGGCCATGATCTCGCCCTGACGGGCATCCGACGGCGCGGTGCGCAGGAACAGGCCGTCATCTTCGGCGGTCGACAGCGCCGGAGAGGTCGAGGAGGGCGAAATCATGCCGATGCCTTGCGGACGGGCCACCGCCTGCAGCACCGCCCCGGTCACGCCCGAACAGTCGCCGCCGATGATCGCCTTCACGCCTTCAGCCGAAACCAGACGCTCGGCTGCCGAGGTGGCCGCCGAGGCATCGACGCAGGTCGAGTCGCTGCGCACCGGAACCACGGTCGAGCCGCCCATGAACTTGCCCGAAGCCGAGACCTCGGACATTGCCAGTTCCGCCCCGGCAGCCATGGTGGGCGTGATCGATTCCAGCGGGCCGGTGAAGCCGAACAGAATGCCGATCTTCACTTCTTCCGCCGCCGCAGCACCGGCCATCAGCGCAAGGGCCGCCACCGAACCAATCAAATTCTTCATCATGATCTCCTGAATCACGCCGCATTGGGTTGCGGCAACAAATGTTTAGGCGAAATCACCGCAGCGTGAAAGCCCATCGGCCGCGCCCGCGCCGCCCTGTCAGTGGCTGGGCGATTTGCCGCCGGTCAGCCGCGACCAAAGCGGCCCGATCACCCGCGTCGCCACCGGGATCAGCAAGGCTCCCAGACCAAGGCCAAAGACCCCGTCGATGCCGGCCTGAACCGCCCACATGACAAAGCCCTGCGCCGCAGGCAGGGCTTGGGCGGCCATCTCGGCGATGTGGTGGATGGTCTCATAGGGCCAGGGCCAAAGATGGGTGACCTCCAGCCCGTGCAGCACGATCGACCCGCCGACCCAAAGCATCGCCGCCGTGCCCACGCTGGACAACAGCGCCATCACGCGCGGCATCCCCGCCACAAGGCCCCGGCCAAAGGCGCGGGCGGCTGCGGTCTTGCGGTTGGCGGCCATATGCAGCCCGATGTCGTCCATCTTCACGATCAGCGCCACCGCGCCATAGACGGCCGCCGTAATGAGCACCCCCACAACGGCCAGCGTCACCCCCTGCATCCACAGGTTCGGGCTTTCCACCGTGGCCAGGGCGATGGTCATGATCTCGGCCGAGAGGATGAAATCGGTCTTGATCGCGCCCGCCACCTTCTCCTCTTCCAGATGCGCCGGGTCGCCGGTGGCGAAATCTTCCTCCACCTCTTCGTCGCCATGGGGAAACAGCAGGTGAAACACCTTCTCCGCCCCTTCAAAGCACAGATAGGCCCCGCCGATCATCAAGAGCGGGGTGATGGCCGCGGGCAGAAAGTGGTTCAGCGCCAGAAGCCCCGGCAGCAAGAGGATGATCTTGTTCTTCACCGACCCGACCGCAATGCGCCAGATGATCGGCAACTCGCGGTCGGCCTGGAATCCGTGGACATATTTCGGCGTCACGGCGGCATCGTCGATCACCACGCCCGCCGCCTTGGCCCCAGCCTTGGTCGCAGCCGCCGCAATGTCATCGACCGAGGCCGCCGCCACCTTGGCAATCGCCGCCACGTCATCCAGCAGCGCGAGAAGTCCGCTCATGTCACACCTTTCCTGAAACCTGTCCCCGTTCTAGCCTCGCGCCCGACCAAAGGCAAAGGCGGACTTGTTAGCGCGAACGGCAGATGTTTGCGATAACATGCTGGAAAATCGTCGTTTTCATGCTTTTTGCGGCCTTTGGTCTGCGATATAGGCACGCCAAAGCACTCTCTTGTTGCAAGGATCATTGGCATGACCATCACCGTCGGAATCAACGGATTTGGCCGTATCGGGCGCTGCACGCTGGCGCATATCGCGGAATCGGGGCGCGACGATGTGCAGGTCGTGGCGATGAACGCCACCGGCCCGATCGAGACCAACGCGCATCTGCTGAAATACGACTCGGTCCATGGCCGCTTCCCCGGCACGGTCAAGGTTGAGGGCAACACGATGGATCTGGGCCGTGGCCCGATCCGCGTCATGTCCACCTACAACCCCGAGGAGCTGGACTGGGAAGGCGTTGATATCGTTCTGGAATGCACCGGCAAGTTCAATGACCGCGACAAGGCCGCCGTCCACCTGACCCGCGGGGCCAAGCGGGTTCTGGTCTCGGCCCCTGCCGTGCGTTTGTGAAAGCCGTTCACGGCCTCCAAAGGGCCGGGGCTGTCGGCCACCAACATCATCATGGCCTCGCCAAAGGTGATCACGTCCAGCGCCGGCGCGCCTGCAGGGTTCAAGGAATCAGTCATGGAAGGGTGGAGTCAGATCAAAAAGGGACGGATCAGGCCAACGCGTGCGCCCGTTCGGCACGGGCCTCACGCAG
>JALQYS010000506.1 GCA_023254015.1 Paracoccaceae bacterium | reverse complement strand
CCAAATCGCAAGCGCAATTGGCACAAGGCAAACAAATCATCAACGCCAGCGACGCGCCCAACCAGGCCGCCACCATTCAGCGTTTGAAATCTATTTTGAACAAACAAGAAAGCTATCAAAGCTCCTTGGACACCATCAAAGCACGACTACAAGGCGAAGACAGTACCTTACAAAGTGTGAGCGATTTGCTGGTACGCGCCAAAGAAATTGCGGTGCAAGGTGGCAACGACACCTTGAACGCAGGCGACCGCAAAGCCCTGGCCACAGAAATGCAAGCCCTGCGCGACCAAATGCTGAGCTTGGCCAACACCAAAGACAGCAATGGTAATTATTTGTTCGCCGGTAGCCGCGTGAAGCAGCCAGCCTTTGTTGAAACCCCCAATGGCAGCCCTGAATACAGAGGTGACCAAACCCGCATGAAGCGCAAGGAACGCAAGAACATCGCCTCGGGCGTTGCTCATGTGAACTCGTCCTTCAACAACACCAAGATCCTGATCTCTGACGTTCAGGGTAACGCCATCTCCTGGTCGTCCTCGGGTTCGATGGGCTTCAAGGGGTCGCGCAAGTCGACGCCTTATGCTGCCCAGATGGCCGCAGAGGATGCCGGCCGCAAGGCGCAAGAGCATGGCGTCAAGACGCTTGAAGTCGAAGTGCAGGGCCCCGGTTCGGGCCGTGAATCGGCGCTGCGCGCTCTGGCTGCCGTGGGCTTCAACATCACGTCGATTCGCGACGTGACGCCGCTGGCGCACAACGGCTGCCGTCCGCCGAAGCGCCGCCGCGTCTAAGGCCTTTCAATTTCAATCGGGCCGTGCGGTTTCGCGCGGCCCGATTGCGTGATTCCAGATCCTCGGGCGTCTCCTGCTTTTCGGGACATGGGCAGGCGACAAGAATGGAGGCGAAAGCATGATCCACAAGAACTGGCAGGAACTCATCAAGCCGCAGCAACTGGTCGTCAAGGCTGGCGCTGACGCGAACCGCGTCGCCACCGTCATCGCCGAACCGCTGGAGCGCGGCTTTGGCCTGACGCTGGGCAACGCCCTGCGCCGCATCCTGCTGTCGTCGCTGCAAGGTGCTGCCATCACCAGCGTGCAGATCGACAATGTGTTGCACGAATTCTCTTCGGTCGCCGGCGTGCGTGAGGATGTCACCGACATCGTCCTGAACCTGAAAGGCGTCCGCCTGAAGATGGAAGTCGAAGGGCCCAAGCGCCTGTCGATTTCGGCCAAAGGGCCTGGCGTCGTGACCGCGGGCGACATCTCGGAAAGCAACGGGATCGAGGTTCTGAACAAGGACCATGTGATCTGCCACCTCGACGATGGCGCCGATGTCTACATGGAGCTGACGGTCAACACCGGCAAGGGCTATGTCTCGGCCGACAAGAACCGCCCCGAAGATGCACCGATCGGCCTTAGTCCGATCGACGCGATCTATTCGCCGGTCAAGAAGGTCAGCTACGAAGTGCAGCCCACCCGTGAGGGGCAGGTGCTGGACTATGACAAGCTGACCATGAAGATCGAGACCGACGGCTCGCTGACCCCCGATGACGCCGTGGCCTATGCCGCGCGCATCCTGCAGGACCAACTGGCGATTTTCGTCAACTTCGACGAACCGGAATCGGCCAAGGCCGGCGAAGTGGATGCGGGACTTGAGTTCAATCCGCTGCTGCTGAAGAAGGTGGACGAGCTGGAGCTTTCGGTCCGTTCGGCCAACTGCCTGAAGAACGACAACATCGTCTATATCGGCGATCTGATCCAGAAGACCGAAGCCGAGATGCTGCGCACCCCGAACTTCGGCCGCAAATCCTTGAACGAGATCAAGGAAGTGCTGTCGGGAATGGGGCTGCACTTGGGCATGGAAGTCGAGGACTGGCCGCCGGAGAACATCGAAGACTTGGCCAAGCGTTTCGAGGACCAGTTCTGAGTGAACACGTAGGATGGGCAATATTGCCCATCCTACCGCAATGCCCGGACATCCGGGGAAGATTGGCGCAAGCCCAAGGAGAGTGGGGCCGCACGTAGGCCCTGCCGGACAAAGCAAAACCTTAGGAGAACATCATGCATCATGGTTCCGGCTACCGCCGCCTCAACCGCACCCACGAACACCGCAAGGCGCTGTTCGCCAATATGGCCGGCTCGCTGATCGAGCACGAGCAGATCAAGACCACCCTGCCCAAGGCCAAGGAACTGCGTCCGATCGTTGAAAAGCTGATCACGCTGGCCAAGCGTGGCGATCTGCACGCCCGCCGTCAGGCCGCAGCTGGCCTGAAGCAGGACGCCCATGTCGAGCGTCTTTTCGCCATCCTCGGCCCGCGCTATGCCAACCGTCAGGGCGGGTATGTCCGCATCCTGAAAGCCGGCTTCCGCTATGGCGACATGGCCCCGATGGCGATCATCGAGTTCGTTGATCGTGACCCCTCGGCCAAGGGGGCTGCCGACCACGCGCGCACCGCGGCAAACGAGGCCGACGAAGGCTGAGGTCAGACGACCGATCTACGTGAAAGGCCCGCCTCGTGCGGGCCTTTTGCATTTGCGGCGGAGGACTTCCTGCCTCTGTATCGGCCGCCATTCGGCGATTTCATGGTTAACGATTCGGGTTCACCGCCCTCCGGTGGAGGCGCGATAGCAGAGTCGGGCTTTTTCAAGGCAGGACAGGGTCTTGTAAGAGGCAATTGAGGCAAAAATTGATTCAGTTCTGGCGCAACTTGCGGTGGCAAACTACAGTCATTCCAAGAATCGCAACCTGGCGAAAAAGACATGTCTGTTAAACTTGGTATGGATGTAGAGTTGCACCAGCTGGCCTTGTTGGCGCCGGCCGGTTATTCCATCGGGCTGCACATTCGTTTCACAGCCCCCTTGTTCATGTTCCAGACCTATGACCCGGCCTGGCTGGATCATTACACGGAAAACGGCTTTGTCTTGCGGGATCCCATGGTTGCCTGGGGATTTTCGACGACCGGCACGATCCGGTGGAGCGATCCGTCCCTGCCCGATCCCTTCGGCTTGTTCCGCAAGGCGGCCGAGTATGGCTTGACCTACGGCGCCACTGTTGCCTGCGGCCCGATCAAGTCGCGCACCATTGCTTCTTTTGCCCGATCCGACCGCGAGTTCACGGATGCCGAGATTGCCGCCATCGCGGCCATCGTCCAGCGGCTGCATGACGCCACCGAACCGCCGGAAGAGCTGACCAAGGCTCAGATCGAGGCACTCAAGTGCATTGCCGGGGGGGACCGGATCGCGGCGGCTGCGGCCAAACTGGGGATTTCGGAAAGCGCGCTGAAGGCGAGGATCACCTCGGCCCGCATCCGATTGATGGCCAGAACAACGGCCGAGGCGATCCAGCGGGCAAAGGATTATCGCCTGATGTAATCAAGACCCCTCCTGCAAGGTTCGACTGCCATCCAACCTGAAGGAGCTGCCATGCTGACCACGACGCTTTCTTTTGCCAACTTGCACAACCATGGCGAGTTGTTTGCAAACATGTTGCGCGCAAGGCGCGAGTTGTTCATCGTCCACAACAAGTGGAATCTGCCCGAGGCCATGGGCATGGAATATGACCAGTATGACACGCCGGCCAGCCGCTGGGTCGTCGTGCATGACGGTGAGGGCAAGGTTCTGGCCGGAAACCGCCTGACCCCGACCACCACCCGCTGTGGCATCTACAGCTACATGATTCGTGATGCTCAGCGTGGGCTTCTCGACACGATTCCGCAGAACCTGCTTTATGACGAGGCACCGGTGGTTGACCACATTTGGGAAAGCTCGCGGCTTTTTGTCAGCCATGACGTGCCGGCCGCCATTCGCCGCCGGGTTCATGCGCAGTTGATCTCCCAGCTTGGGGAAACCGTGCGTGGTCTTGGCGCCTCGCATTGCCTGACGCTGCTGGCCGCGACCTGGCCTCGCTGGGCCGACCGGGTTGGCGTCAAGATGAAGGCGATGGGCCCGGTGATGGAGATCGACGGCATCGAGAACCAGGTCGTGATGATGGACTTCAGTCAGACCGTCCACTGACAGCGGGTCTTTCCCCGCATCGCGTCCGGGCGTAGGCTGGCGGCATGGCTGATCTTTTCGACTCTGCGCCTTCCAATCCTGCGCCCGGCGCGCCGCGCCCGCTGGCTGACCGTCTGCGCCCACGCAAGCTGTCCGAAGTCATCGGTCAGACCCATGTGCTTGGCCCCGAAGGCCCCTTGGGCGCGATGCTGGCGGCCGGCTCACTGTCGTCTCTGATCCTCTGGGGTCCGCCGGGGGTGGGCAAGACCACCATCACCCGGCTGCTGGCGGATCAGACCCACCTGGCTTTCGTCCAGATCTCCGCAATCTTCACCGGCGTGCCCGAGCTGCGGAAGGTCTTCGAAGCCGCGCGGATCCGCCGTGCCAACGGTCAGGGCACGCTTTTGTTCGTCGACGAGATCCATCGTTTCAACAAGGCACAGCAAGACGGTTTCCTGCCCTATATGGAGGATGGCACTATCCTTCTGGTCGGTGCCACGACCGAAAATCCGTCGTTCGAACTGAACGCCGCCCTTCTGTCGCGCGCCCAGGTCATCGTGCTGGAGCGACTTTCTCCGGCGGATCTGGAGCGGCTGACTCTGCGCGCCGAAAAGGAACTGGGCCGCGCCCTGCCGCTGACCGGCGAGGCCCGCGAGGCGTTGACCGAAATGGCCGACGGCGATGGCCGCGCCTGCCTTAACCTGATCGAACAGGTGGCGGCCTGGAAAACCGACAAGCCCCTCAGCCGCGATGAACTCTCGCGCCGTCTAATGCGTCGGGCCGCAAGATACGACAAATCTGGCGAAGAGCATTACAACCTCGTCAGCGCGCTGCACAAATCGATCCGCGGATCTGATCCGGATGCCGCACTTTACTGGTATGCCCGCATGCTGGAAGGGGGCGAGGATCCCCGCTTTCTGGCCCGCCGCCTGACGCGCATGGCGGTTGAGGACATCGGCCTTGCCGATCCGCAGGCGCAGGCCGTCTGCATTGACAGTTGGCAAACCTATGAACGCCTTGGCAGCCCGGAAGGCGAACTTGCGCTGGCCAATGCCGTGGTCTACCTCGCCCTCGCCCCCAAGTCGAACGGCGTCTACACCGCCTACAAGGCCGCCCGTGCCGCCGCCCGCGACACCGGCAGCCTGATGCCGCCGCGCCATATCCTGAATGCGCCCACGAAGCTGATGAAAGAGATCGGATATGGCTCGGGCTATGCCTATGACCATGACGCCGAGGACGGTTTTTCCGGCCAGAACTACTTTCCCGAGGGCATGAAACGCCCTGTCTTTTACGCCCCGCCCGAGCGTGGCTTTGAACGCGAGCTGAAAAAGCGCATCGACTATTTCGTCAAACTGCGAGCCAAGCGGGCCGGCTGAGCCCTGTCTTTCCTCTTGGCCCAAATACTCTCCGCGAAGCGTCCGACATTCACGGCAGGAGCCTCCGGCGGGAGTATTTGGGCCAAGAGGAAAAGCGAAGAGCGCGCGCAGCGCGACGATGAGCGGCGGTTGACAAAAGCCGCGCCCGCGCCCAAGGAAACCTGATGTTCTGGACGCTTTCTCAAGTCGCTTTGGGCGGGGCCATCGGCTCGGTCCTGCGCGCCCTCACCGTGGCCGCCTTTGGTGCGCCCTGGGCGGTGGCGGCTGTCAATGTGGTGGGCAGTTTTGCGATGGGGTTCTTGTTCATTCCCGCTGGGCGACTTGGCCTTTCGCCGATGCTCCTGACCGGCGTCCTTGGCGGCTTTACCACCTTTTCCGCCTTCTCGCTGGATGCCTTGCGGCTCTGGCAATCCGGGCAGACCTTGCAGGCGGCGCTTTACGTCACCATCTCGGTTGGCCTTTCCCTTTTCGCCGTCGCCCTTGGCGCGGCCCTTGCCAAAGGAGCGCTGGCATGAGCGGCGTGAAACTGTTGACTGTCTCCGAGGACGA
Organism: Paracoccaceae bacterium; assembly: GCA_023254015.1. GTDB lineage: Bacteria > Pseudomonadota > Alphaproteobacteria > Rhodobacterales > Rhodobacteraceae > Tabrizicola_A. The sequence goes on along the minus strand of JALQYS010000506.1, from coordinate 2,566 downwards.
GGGCGAGCAGCGTCTGGACAAATGGTTCAGGCGGCGCTTTCCGCAGATCAGCCAGGGGCATGTGGAAAAGATGTGCCGCACGGGGCAGATCCGGGTGGATTCCGCCCGCGCCAAGGCCTCTGACCGGGTTGCTCCCGGCATGGTCATCCGCGTGCCCCCCCTGCCGGACGCCGAGGCCCCCAGCCGCCCGGTCGAGGGCCGTGTCAATGCGGCGGATGCCAAGATGATTCAGAACGCGGTTCTGTGGAAGGATGAGCATATCATCATCCTGAACAAGCCTGCTGGTCTGCCGTCGCAGGGCGGGTCGGGGCAGGGGGATCGCCATGTCGACGGCCTGACCGAGGCGCTGAAGTTCGGCTACAAGGAGCGGCCCAAGCTGGTGCATCGGCTGGACAAGGACACGTCCGGCGTTCTGATGCTGGCGCGCACCGACCGGGTGGCGCGCGCCCTGTCCGAAGCCCTGCGCAACCATCACACCCGCAAGATCTATTGGGCGCTGGTGGCCGGCGTTCCGAACCCGCGTCAGGGCAGCATCAAATACGGTCTTATGAAGGCGCCGGGCCATGGTCGCGGTGGCGAGGGGGAAAAGATGCTCTGCGTGCATCCCGCCAAGATGGCCGATCACCCCGAGGCCAAGCGCGCGCATACCGATTTCTTCACGCTTTGGTTTCTGGGCACCCGTCTGTCCTGGATGGCGCTGGAGCCGATCACCGGGCGCACCCATCAGTTGCGCGCCCATATGGCCGAAATCGGCCACCCGATCATCGGAGATGGCAAATATGGCGGCTCGGCGGCCGAGAACATGGGCGATGGCTGGGGGGCGGGCCTGGGCGGCGAGGTCAGCCGCAAGCTGCACCTTCATGCGCGCAGCCTGACCATCCAGCATCCGATCACCAAGGAAGTCATGACCTTCACCGCCCCCTTGCCCGAGCATATGGCCAAGACCTGGAAGCTTCTGGACTGGAAGGAAACCGACATCCCGGCCGACCCGTTCGAGGCCCGCAGATGAGCGGCTGGAAGGCGAAACGCTTTTGGAAAACCGCCACGGCCGAGGCTTGTGAGGGCGGCTTCACCGTGCGCCTTGATGGCCGGGCGGTGAAAACGCCCGCGAAGGCGGCCTTTGTGGTGCCGACGCTGGCCATGGCACAGGCGGCCGCCGCCGAATGGGATGCCCAGACCGGCGAGGTCAAGCCTGACACTATGCCGGTCACCCGGGCGGCGAATTCTGCCATCGACAAGCTCTCGGTGCAGTTCGACGAGGTCGTGGGCCTTCTGGCCGCCTATGGCGAGACTGATCTCTTGTGCTATCGGGCGACCGGACCAGAGGCGCTGGTGGCCCGTCAGGCCGCTGCCTGGGACCCGCTTCTGGATTGGGCGGCGCGCGATCTGGGCGCGCCGCTGACGGCAACTGCGGGTGTCATCCACATCGCTCAACCCAGCGAAAGCCTGAGCCGGCTGCACGCGCTGACCGCCGCCTTCGACCGCTTTCAGCTGGCCGCCTTCCACGATCTGGTGGCGATTTCAGGCTCGCTCGTGCTGGGATTTGCCGTGGCGCGGGGCCATCTTTCGGCCGATCAGGCCTTTGAGATCAGCCGAATCGATGAGACCTGGCAGGCCGAAATCTGGGGTGTCGATGAAGAGGCCGCCCTGCTGGAAGTCGCCCGCAAGCAGGCTTTCCTCGAGGCTGCTCGCTTCATGGGATTGTGCGGGTAACAATCTTGCGCAATCGCAGCCGCGGTATTTCGGCATTGTGCGCGATACAATCGTCAAATCGGGTGCATCGGAAACGGACTCCGCTTTAGCGGAGGTTTCCCTTGACCAATGGCAAGCCCGTGCCTGATTATCCCCAGACCGGCCTCGCGAAGGCCACAAGCAATCCGCACCCGGCCTTAACCGGGGCGACCATCCTGCCTTTCGGGGCAGACCCACAGGAAGAGGTAAGAATGAAAAAAACGACGTTCCTCGGCACCCTCGCCGCGACCACCGTTCTGGCGGGCGCTGCTTTTGCCGGCACCCTTGACGACGTCAAGGCGCGTGGCGAACTGCTGTGCGGTTCGAACCCCGGCCTGACCGGCTTTGCCGCGCCGGATGCCAATGGTGAATACCAGGGGTTTGACGCCGCGCTGTGCAAGGCCATCGCCGCCGCCGTTCTGGGCGATGCCACCAAGGTGAAATTTGTCCCGCTCTCGGGCGAAGTGCGCTTTACCGCGCTGGCCTCGGGCGAGGTGGACGTGCTGATCCGCAACTCGACCTGGACCTATTCGCGCGACACCGACCTGAAACTCGATTTCGTGGGCGTGAACTACTACGACGGTCAGGGCTTCATGGTGAAGAAGGATCTGGGCGTGTCTTCGGCCAAGGAGCTGGATGGCGCGACCGTCTGCATCCAGACCGGCAAGCCATTCTCGGTATTCACGCCGTACAAGAACGCCTGGCTGAAGGCGCTCACGCCCTTCCACCTCAAGGCCTATCCGGTGCGCCGCCACGCGGGTGCGCTGGCGCCGGTACCGGCGGCAGACATCCCGTCGCTGGCCAACCTGGGTTTTGCGCCGACCAATCTGGCCGC
>JALQYS010000451.1 GCA_023254015.1 Paracoccaceae bacterium | reverse complement strand
GGCGGTCAAGGCCCTCGCCGTAGAATTCGACGAACTTGTTCACCACGCCATGCTTGCGCAGCATCTGCACGACTTTCAGCACGAGGTCGGTGGCGGTGGTGCCTTCGACCATCTGGCCGGTCAGTTTGAAGCCGACGACTTCGGGGATCAGCATGGAAACGGGCTGGCCCAGCATGGCGGCCTCAGCCTCGATGCCACCCACGCCCCAGCCCAAGACCGCCATGCCGTTCACCATGGTGGTGTGGCTGTCGGTGCCGACGAGGGTGTCGGGGTAGGCGACTTCGTTGCCGTTCTGGTCGGTGTCGGTCCAGACGGTTTGCGCCAGGTATTCAAGGTTGACCTGGTGGCATATGCCGGTGCCCGGGGGCACGACGCGGAAGTTGTTGAAGGCGTTCTGACCCCATTTCAGGAAGACATACCGCTCCATGTTCCGCTCGTATTCGCGGTCGACGTTGGCTTGGACCGCGCGGGGGGTGCCGAATTCGTCGATCATGACCGAGTGGTCGATGACCAGATCAACCGGGGCCAGCGGGTTGATGGCCTGGGCATTGCCGCCAAGGCCATTGATGCCGTCGCGCATCGCTGCAAGGTCCACCACGGCCGGAACGCCGGTGAAGTCCTGCATCAGCACGCGGGCGGGGCGATAGGCGATTTCGATCGGGTTCTTGCCGCCCTTCTTGCCCCAGTCGGAAAAGGCCTTGATGTCGTCAACCGACACCGTCTTGCCATCCTCAAAGCGCAGCATGTTTTCCAGCACGACCTTCAGCGAGGCGGGCAGCTTGGAAAACTCACCCAAGCCCGCTTTTTCGGCGGCGGGAATCGAGTAATAGGAGACGGTCTTGCCGCCTGCGGTCAGGGTCTGGCGGGTCTTGGCGGTATCGTGTCCGACGGTCACGGTCATGGGGGCCTCCATTGGCGGAACTGAGCGGGTGTTTGCCGCAAGGGCGCAACCCGCGCAAGGGAATCATTTGGGCTTGGCCGGCATTGTATGCAATTGTATGCCGAAGGGGAAGCGGCAAATGCAGTCCTGTCTTGCCCCCTTTGGCTCGCAAATCCTTGATTGGCAGCAGGCGGCGGCGCGCTGTAGTAAGGGCCAGGAACCGAGGAGCGGACCCAGCATGATGCAACGGATTGTCAGTGCCGCTTGCGGCCTGTGGCTTTGTGCCGCCCAGACCGCCCTTGCGCAGGATGGCGGCCATCCGGTGGTGGTGGAGCTGTTCACCTCGCAAGGCTGTTCGTCCTGCCCGCCTGCCGATGCCTTTCTGGCCGAACTGGCCGAGATGCCCGGCGTGATCCCGCTGGCCCTGCATGTCGACTACTGGGATTACATCGGCTGGAAGGATGATTTCGCGCAGGCCGGGTTTACCGACCGCCAGAAGGCCTATGCCCGTGCGGCGGGCGAGCGGATGGTCTACACGCCGCAGATGATCGTCGGCGGCGTGGATCGGGTGGTGGGCAACGAGCCGAAGGATGTTCTGGCCTCGATTTCCCGCGCCGCGCAGGTGCCAAGCCCGGTGCGCCTGTCGGTCCGGCGCGAGGGCGGCAAGGTCGTGATTCAGGCCGAGGCCGATCCGCCCCTGACCGAGGGTGCGGTGGTGCATCTGGTGGCCTATCGCCCCGGCGCGACCGTGCAGATCGAACATGGCGAGAACGCGGGGATGGCGGTGGAATACCGCAATATCGTCACCTCCTGGCAAGAGGTTGCGGACTGGTCGGGGCAGGCGCCCCTGCAGATCAGCGCCGTGACCGGAGAAGAGCCGGCGGTGGTGATCGTCCAGCGCAAGGGCCCGGGCGAGATTCTGGCCGCGGCAACCCTGCCCTGAGCGGGCCTCACGCGGTCTTGCGCGCTTCGGCGGCCCGTGCCGCCTGCGTTTCGCGGTGCCAGACATAAAGCCCCGCCGACACGATCACGCTGGCGCCGACCACGGTGTAAAGGTCGGGCCAATCGTCGAAGAAGGCGATGGACCAGCCGGTGGAAAACACGATCCCCAGATAGGTGAAGGGCGCCACGACCGAGGCCTCGACCGTCGAGAACGACCGGATGATGCAAAGCTGCGCCGCCGAGCCAAGACATCCGACCAGGAAAAACAGGCCAAGGTCGGGCAGGCTGGGCGTGACCCAGACAAAGGGCAGTGCCACCCCTCCGACGATGACGCCGAACAAGGCGCCATACATCAGGGAGGTCCAGAACGGCTCTTTCAGCCCGATGTGCCGCGTCAGCAGGGCGTTGCCGGCATAGGCCACGGCATTGGCCAGCGGCAGAAGTGCGGCCAGCGAAAACACACCGGCCCCCGGGCGGATGATGATCAGCGCGCCGACAAGCGCGGCAATGACCCCGAAGAGACGGCGGGGGCCAAGACGCTCGCCCAGAAACAAGGCCGCGCCAAGGGTGATGAGCACGGGGCTGGTATCGGCCAGCGCAGTGGCCTCGGGCAGGCCGATATAGGCCAGTGACAGAAAGAAAAACCCCGTCGCCAGGAACTGGAAGGCCGACCGGAGGACATGCAGCCAGGGGTGATTGGTGCGCAACAGCGGCCCCATGCGCGGGCCGAGCAAGAGCGCCACGATCAGCGCCTGCCCGGCAAAGCGCGCCCAGATCACCTGCGGGGCCGGATAGCGGGCGATCAGCCCCTTGGCCACGGCATCCATGGCGGTGAAGAGGAACACCGCGAGGATCATCAACAGGATCCCGTCGCGGGTGGTCTTGGCGGACATGGAAAAGGGGCCTTCGGGCTGGGACAGGGTAATGCGCGACGGCACCATGTGTCAGAATCGATGCGGGCGAAAGGGGGGCAGATCGTGCCCCTGCTTGCCAGCCTTCGGCCGAATTTCACAAAGACCTTGGCATAGGCCGGTTTCAACCCGCCCAGCGCCGCCTTGACCGCGGGTATCATGCTGCCGTCAGCCGGGATGAGGATGTTCAGAACTTCTACCATCCTGGCTTGGCAGGCGTTCATCCGGTCGGAAAAGCCATGAAGCCCGTTGCGCAGGTGCAAGGCGCCGAACTGGGCGCGAACGCCCTCCAGCGCCTCATGGGCTTTGGCCAGATTGCCCCCCTCCACCTTGCACCCGTTCACCTTGCCCTGCGCCTCGGCCGTCAGGGTTTCGACAGCCTTCAGCGTATTGGCAAAACCGCCGTCATCTTCATATTGCGGCGGCGGGTTCGTGGCTTCGGCATTGCCGGAATTGCTGTGGAACAAGGCCGCGCGCCAGGCACGGATCGCGGCCCCGTCACCAGACGCCTATTCGGCAGCGCGCAGCGTTCCCCCGCCGACGCGCGCGCGCAGCTCGGCCTGACCGGCCTCCAGCGCGGCGATCTGGGCGGCCAGCGTCTCGGGCGCCGGGGGCGTGGGTTCAGCCTCTTTCTGCCCGATGAAGCGGCCGAAGAACCGGCCGAACAGGTTCGAAAGATCGTCCATGATGAGATAG
>JALQYS010000288.1 GCA_023254015.1 Paracoccaceae bacterium | reverse complement strand
AGATTGTCCACCATCTGATCCAGCGCCTGCTGATTGCCGCTCATCTCCATGCCGACGTCAAAGCCTTGGCTCATCTTCAAGGATGGATAGACCGAGCGCAGATCGGTCTGCGCCACGTTCACCGGCACCACATCGGCCACTTGGGCCGCCAGATCCAGCCGCGCCTGGTTGACATCGGTAATCACCACATGACGCGCGCCGACATGGCGGGCGACGGCGGCGGCCATGATGCCGATGGGGCCCGCACCGGTGATCAGCACATCCTCCCCCACCAGATCAAAGCTGAGGGCGGTGTGCACGGCATTGCCCAAAGGGTCCAGAATGGCGCCGATCTCGTCATCGATGCTGTCGGGCAAGGGCACCACGTTGAAGGCCGGCAGCCGCAGATATTCGGCAAAGGCCCCCTGTTCGTTGACACCGATCCCCCGCGTCGCCGGATCAAGATGGAACTTGCCCGCACGCGACTGACGCGACAGCTTGCCGATCAGATGCCCCTCGCCCGAGCAGCGCTGGCCAATCTCCAGCCCCTCGACCAGCGCCCCCTTGGCCACGATCTCGCCCGCAAATTCATGGCCTGTCACCAGGCCCAGCGGCACGGTGCGCGCCGCCCACTCATCCCAGTTCCAGATATGAATGTCGGTACCGCAGATGCCGGTTTTCTTCACCCGGATTAGCACATCCTCGGGCCCGATCTCGGGCACCGGGCGGTCCACCTGCCACAGCCCCACCTCGGGTTTCACTTTCGCCAGCGCCTTCATCAGATCACCCCCGTTTCCCGGCCCGCCTCGGCAAAGGCCCCAAGCGCAAGTTCCAGATCCTCGGGCGTCAGCCTTGCGTTCATCTGGGTGCGGATGCGCGCCTGCCCATGCGGCACGACCGGATGGAAGAAGGCCGAGACCATGACACCCCGCGCCTCAAGTGCGCGCGCAAGGGCCTGTGCCTTTGGCGCCTCGCCCACCATCACCGGAATGATCGGATGCGCGCCGGGCAAGAGATCAAACCCCGCTGCGGTCAGACCCGATCGCCACTGCGCCGCATTGCGGAACAAGGCCGCCCGCAGGTCATCCGCCGCCTCGACAATGTCCAGCGCCGCCAGCGCCGCCCCCACCACCGCCGGCGGCAGCGCGTTCGAGAACAGATAGGGCCGGGCGCGCTGGCGCAACAGATCGATCACCGGACCCGGCCCGGCGATATAGCCGCCCAACGCCCCGCCCAGGGCCTTGCCAAGCGTGCCGGTCAGGATGTCCACCCGCACCCCGGCATGGGCCGGCGTTCCCCGGCCCTGCGACCCCATGAACCCCGTCGCATGGCAATCGTCCACCATGGTCAGACAGTCATGAGCCCGTGCGATCCGGTCAATCTCCCGCAGGTTCGCCAGATAGCCATCCATCGAGAACACCCCGTCGGTCGCGATCATCACGAACCGCGCCCCCCCGGCCCGGGCGGCCCGCACCTGCGCCTCCAGATCCTCCATGTCGCCATTGCGGAAGCGGAACCGCCGGGCCTTGCTCAGCCGGATGCCATCGATGATCGAGGCATGGTTCAGGCTGTCAGAGATGATCGCATCCTCCTCGCCCAGCAAAGGCTCGAACAACCCGCCATTGGCATCGAAGCAGGCCGCAAACAGAATGGCCTCTTCCATACCCAGAAAGTCGGCAATCCGGGCCTCCAGCGCCCGATGCAGATCCTGCGTGCCGCAGATGAACCGGACCGAGGCCATGCCGTAACCATGGCTGTCCATCGCCGCCTTCGCCGCCGAAATCAGGCGCGGATCATCGGCGAGACCCAGATAGTTGTTGGCACAAAGGTTCAGCATCGGCCGCCCCGCCACCGAAACGCGCGCGCCCTGCGCGCCCTCGATCAGCCGCTCGCGCTTCATCAGCCCCTCGGCCTCGATGCCGGCCAGGGTGGCCTTCAGATGTTCAGCAAAGGAAATTTCTGCCATCACGGAACTCCTCCAATTTAACGGATTTTGCGCCAGTCGCCAGAAAATGTCAACATAACGGAAATTATCCGTAAAAACGGATTTTACGCGGACTGGCCCAGATATCCTTGGGGGACCGGGGGGCAAAGCGCCCCCGGCCGGTGTCAACTGTCCTGCACGATCAGGATGGCCCGCGCCGCCCCGCCCTCGGCCAGGATCGCATGATCGCGGTCGGCGGGATAGCGGGCGGTATCGCCCGGACCCAGCAGGCTTTCTTCCTCACCCGATCGCACCCGCAACGCGCCCTCAACCACCGTCAGATGCTCGCGGCATCCGGGGCTGTGCGGATCGCTTTCCAGCGCGCCGCCAGGGCCGAAGGTCAGGTCGTAAACCTCATGCTCGCCCACCGCCTCGGCCGGCGACAGGATGCGGATCGAAACCGCCTTGCCACGGCCCAGAATCACCGGCGCGGCGGCGGCCCGGATCACCACGATACCCGGCTCGGGCTTGCCCTCCAGAAGGCCGGCGAAATCGACCTGCAGCGCCTGGGTCAGGTTCCACAAGGTGGCCACCGTGGGCGAGGATTCGCCGCGTTCGATCTGGCTGACCATGCTGCGGGACACGCCCGAAAGTTTGGCCACCGCATCCAGCGACAGCCCGCGCGCCTTGCGCGCATCGCGCAAGGAGGCGGCCAGCCGGTCGTGAATGTCCGAACGCGGGTTCATGACGGCACCCTGCCCGGCCTCCCGCCCGGTCGTCAACCGCAACTTGCACCTCGTCGTCGACTTCGTCGCTCCTCGGGCCAGCCCCGACGAGAAGCCGAAGGCGCACGAGGAGGCGCGGGCGAAGGGTCACGTCCCGCAAAAGGTGACGTAATCCCCAAAGCCCTCCGGCGCGGGCAGGGTGTAGCCCTCGCGCCCCTCGGCCCCGTCAAAGGGGCGGCGCACCTCGCGCAAGAGCACCTCGAAGGGCGCCATGTCGCCCACCGTTGCGGCCTGAAGTGCGGCCTCGACCAGATGGTTGCGCGGGATCACCACCGGGTTGACCGCCCGCATCGCCGCAAGGTCGGGCCCTGCGGCCTGCCAGCGCGCCTGCCAGCCGGCAAAGGCCGGCGGCAGCGGCCGGCCCGCACCGAGCCCCGCAAAGAACATGGTCCAGTCCTGCCCCGGCAAAAGCGCCAGCAGATCCTCGGTCAGCCGCACATCTGGCGCCGCAAGCCCCAGCTTGGCGGCCATCACGGCCAGAAACTCGGCCTGATAGATCCCGGCAATCGCACCCAGCCGCTCATTGGCGATCGCCACTGCACGCGTCTCGTCGGCATCGAAAAACGGCAGCAGACATTCCGCCAGCCGCGCCAGGTTCCAGCCCAGGATCAGCGGCTGGTTGGCATAGGCATAGCGCCCCTGCCGGTCGATCGAGGAAAACACCGTGCCCGGCGCATAAGCGTCCATAAAGGCGCAGGGGCCATAATCGATGGTTTCGCCCGACAGGGCCATGTTGTCGGTGTTCATCACCCCATGCACAAAGCCGACGCCCATCCACTGCGCGATCAGCCGGGCCTGCGACCGCGTGACGGCGTCGAACAGGCCCAGCCCGTCGCCGGGCGCCAGATGCGGATAATGTCGCGCGATGGTGTGATCCAGAAGGGCGCGCAGCTTGTTCGCCTCGCCCCGGGCGGCCAGGAACTGGAACGAGCCGACGCGGATATGGCTGGCCGCCACCCGGGCCAGAACCGCCCCCGGCAGCGGCCCGCCCTCGCGCCAGATGGTTTCGCCGGTCGCAACCACGGCCAGCGCCCGTGTGGTCGGGATGCCAAGGGCCGCCATCGCCTCCGAGATCAGGTACTCCCGCAACATCGGCCCCACGGCCGCCTTGCCATCGCCCCCGCGCGAAAACGGCGTCCGCCCCGAGCCCTTGAGCTGGATGTCCCGGCGCTGCCCCTGCCCGTCCAGCACCTCGCCCAGAAGATGCGCCCGCCCATCGCCCAGTTGCGGGGAAAACCCGCCGAACTGATGGCCGGCATAGGCCAGCGCCACCGGATCGGCGCCCGGAACCGGCTCGGCCCCGGAAAACCAGCCGGCCGCCATGCCCTGCACGGCCGGATCAAGCCCCAGATCGGCGGCCAGCCGGTCATTCCAGGCCAGAAGGCGCGGGGCCGGGGCGCGGTCGGGCACCTGCCGCAGGAATGTGCCCGGCACGTCGCGTTGATAGCTGTGGTCAAACCGGATCATGGCCACCCCCCCTGTTGCCCGCCAGATATGGGGCACTTGCCGGTGGGGAACAAGCCAGAGGCGGGGCCCGCCTGCCGCCTATTGCGCGGCAAGGCCGATGATGCCCTGCCCCCAATCCTCGGACCAACCGCTTTCGGCCCCCCGCTCGCGCGTGATGACCGCAAAGCCCAGATCGGGAAACCAGATCTGGCGACGCGACAACAGCACCTGCCCCACGGCCTCTTCCATCGCCAGCATGGGCTCACCCTCCAGGGTGAACCGGCTGTCCGCCGCGAGGGTGAACCGGGTTTCCACAGGACGGATGCGATAGCTGCAACCGGAAATCTGCACCGTTTCCTCGGGCAGGAAACTGACCTCGGCCGCCAGATTGCCCTTGATCGTCGGCTGCGGCCCGATCGAGGGGCCGTCCTGATCGCGCGTCACCTTGACCTTGCCCGACCAATCCTTTCCGGGCCGCGGCAGGGCGGCAAAGCGATAGGTCGTCGTGGTGGTGCCGCCGTCATTGCCGCCCACCAGAACCGCGCCTTCCGGCACGTCGGGCTTGGCCTCATGCTCGGTGCGGTGGTCCGCGATCACATGCAGCCCGCCCGCCAGCATCAGTTCCGCCACAAAGCCGCTGCCCCCGGCCAGCACCGGCACCTCGGCCTGCACATCCTTGCCCTTGGCCCGATAGGTCTGGGTCCCGCCTCCCTTTACCGTGACCGTGACCCCGCCCTTGATCGAATCAGGGGTAAGACAGAGCGTGTCGGCAAGGGCAGCGCCCGGCAAGGCAAGCGCAGCAATCGTGACGGCGGCACGTAAAGGCATGGCGTCTCCAATGAGCGCGGCCCCGGGCCTGCAGGCCGCCGAAATTGAAAAATGGTCGGGGCGAGAGGATTCGAACCCCCGGCCTACGGTACCCAAAACCGTCGCGCTACCAGACTGCGCTACGCCCCGACTGCCGCCTTCCTAACCCGGTCCGGCGGAAATGAAAAGCCTCAGGGTGCGTCGCAGCCCCAAGCCGCCAGACCGGCGGGAATGGCCGGATGGCGCATCACCGTCCCCGGCGCGATGCCCATGGGTCCGGCAAGGCCGCCGTTGATCTCCAGCACATGGGCCACACCCGGCCCGCCATCGATCAGCGTCTCGCTGAACGGCACGGCATTCTGTTGAACCCGGGTGACCGTCCCTGTCTCGTCGGCAAAGATGATGTCCAGCGGCAGCGGCGTATTCTTCATCCAGAAATTCGCCTGTTTCGGTTCGGGGAACACAAAGAACATGCCCGCCGCGCTGGGCATATGCTCGCGGAACATCAGGCCGCGGGCCCGTTCGTCCGGATCATCGGCCACCTCGACCGAAAAGCGCAAGATGGCCCCGAGGGGCGTGCGCAGTTCCAGCTGTTCGGGCCGACATTGGGCAAGGGTCGGCAGCCCCCAAAGGACCAGAACCGCCGAAAGCCAGCCCGTCAGTCGCGCGCCGCGAAATCCCATGACACCACCTGCACCGCCATCCGGCCGCGCTTTCCTTCCACGATACGCAGACCAACGGCCTCTCCGGCCTGAAGATCGGCGAAGCCCGAGTGGCGCAGCACCTCGATATGGATGAACACATCTTCGGGGCGACGGAACACATTGGCAAAGCCAAAGCCCTTGCCCTTGTCGAACCACTTGACGCGGGCAGGCTCGATTTCCAGTTCCGAAAGATCTTCAAGCGTCTCGCGCACGGCCTCGTCAGCCAGCGGGAAGGGCGCACCGACCGGCGGCTCGATCTTGAGCACCTCGACAGCCTGGATACCACGCTGCGTGCGCTGCACCCGCGCGGTGATCCCTGCCCCGTCGGCAACCGAACTTTGCCCGAAATTGCGCAGGATGTTGGCATGCAACAGAATATCAGACGGTTCATCATCGGCAACGATGAACCCAAACCCCTTCGCGGGGTCAAACCACTTTACCCGCCCTTGCACGACGTGCGTGGCGTCTTGTTCTTCTGTCATCTCAGAGCCATTTCCCCAGACTAAGCTCGCCGGGAAAGTCATGCCGCCAAACCATGTCGACATGCAACCCCAATCCTTCGATAGATAGCCTGTCTTTTTGGTCAGGATTGTCTCTTTTGCGCTTTGCGAAGCGCGAAATTCAGGGATTCAATCTCTTAATTTCCCAGGGATCCGCTTGCGAAGCGCGAGTCCAGCGGAACCTGTCGTGCAACCGGAAGGCGCCATCGGCCCAGAATTCAATCTCCACCGGGGTGATCCGGAAGCCTCCCCAGAAGGGCGGACGCTTGGGCATCGGGCCCTGGGTGACGGTGACCTTGGCCACTTCGGCCATCAATGCCCCGCGCGAGGCCAGCGGCTGCGACTGGTGGCTGGCCCAGGCGCCAAGCCGCGATTGCAGCGAGCGCGAATTGTAATAGGCATCCGCCTGCGGCCCCTCCTCGCGGGTGACGGTGCCGCGCACCCGGATCTGTCGACGCAGCGATTTCCAGTGCATCACGAAGGCGGCCTTGCCGGCAGCCTCGATCTCACGGCCCTTGGCGCTGGTGTAATTGGTATAAAAGACAAAGGCCGCGTCCTCGATCTCCTTCAGCAGCACCATGCGGACATTGGGCAACCCGTCGGGATCAACCGTGGCCATCGCGATGGCGTTGGGGTCGTTCGGCTCTGTCACCTCGGCCTCGGCCAGCCAGGCACGGGCGATGGCAAAAGGGTTGTCGCCGGCAAAAATTCCGCTGCGATCGGTCATCTTCGGATCATCCTCTTCATCCTGACGCAGCGGAACCCGCCTGCCCTTGCGGGAGGGCGGGGTTTCGCCTATTCGTCACCTTCACAATCAAGGGTGGGCGAGGACGACCGAATGTCAACCGGACTTATGGCGGGAAAGCGTGGCCTCATCATGGGGCTGGCCAATGACAAATCCATTGCCTGGGGCATCGCCCAGCAGCTGGCCGCACAGGGCGCCGAGATCGCCTTCTCCTATCAGGGCGAGGCGTTGAAAAAGCGGGTGGAACCGCTGGCGGCCTCGATCGGGATGAACACCTTTGTCGAATGCGACGTGACGGATGAGGCGTCGATGGACGCGCTTTTCGCGGCGCTGGCCGAAAAATGGGGCAAGATCGACTTTCTGGTCCATGCCATCGGCTTTTCCGACAAGAACGAGCTCCGCGGCCGTTACGTGGACACCTCGCGTCAGAACTTCCTGATGACGATGGACATTTCGGTCTACAGCTTTACCGCCGTCTGCCAGCGCGCCGCCGCCATGATGGAACCGGGCGGCAGCCTGCTGACGCTGACCTATTACGGCGCCGAAAAGGTCATGCCGCATTACAATGTGATGGGCGTGGCCAAGGCCGGGCTTGAGGCTTCGGTCAAGTATCTGGCCGAAGATCTGGGCAAGGACGGCATCCGCGTGAACGCAATTTCCGCAGGCCCGATCAAGACCCTTGCCGCCTCGGGCATCGGCGATTTCCGCTACATCATGAAGTGGAACGAGCTGAACTCGCCGCTGCGCCGCAACGTGACGCAGGACGAAGTGGGCAAGGCCGCGCTCTATCTTTTGTCCGATCTTGGCAGCGGCACCACGGGCGAGAACCTGCATGTGGACGCAGGCTATCATGTGGTGGGCATGAAGGCGGTGGACGCCCCCGACATCGACGTCGTGACCGGCCGCAAGGACTGAGCCCCACGCCATGACCCCCGGCGCCTTTCTGACCTTTGCAGGATTGGTGACCTTCGCGGCCATCTCGCCGGGGCCTGCGGTGCTGATGGCGGCGCGAACCGGGTTGACCGAAGGGGCGCGCACCGGCGTGATGCTGGCCATGGGGATCGCGACAGGGGCGATGTTCTGGGCGCTGGCGGCAATGTTCGGGCTGAACCTGATCTTTGCCGCGGCGCCCTCGCTTCTATGGGCGCTGAAGATCGGCGGGGCAGGCTATCTTCTGTGGATGGGCTGGAACCTGTGGCGCAACGCGCCGAAGCCTTTCATGACCGAGGACAGCCGCCCGGTGCCGCGTTCGGCCCTGGCGGCCTATCGGCTGGGTCTTTGGACCAATCTGGCCAACCCCAAGGCGGTGGTGGTCATGTCCTCGATCTTTCTGGGCACGCTGCAGGAGGGCACGCCGTTCTGGGTGCTGGGCCTGCTGCTTGGGGTGATCTTCACCGCCGAGACGCTGTGGAACAGCCTTGTCGCGCGGATTTTTGCAGCCGAGCGCACAAGAGCGCGCTATATCAGCCTGAAAACCGTGATCGACCGCTCGTTCGGGGGCGCGCTGGCGCTTCTGGGGGTCAAGATCGTCGCCACCTGAGGAAGGACACGCGCCCGATGACCCTTGCCGCACTGGTTTCGCTCTGGGCGCTGCACCTCGCGGCCGTGGCAAGCCCCGGCCCGACCTTTGCGGTGGCGCTTCGCTTGGCAGCCGTCGAAGGACTGCGGGTGTCTTTGGTCTATGCCTTTGGCGTCGGGATCGGCGGAGCGCTCTGGGCGCTGGCGGCGCTGACGGGCCTTGGCCTGTTGTTCCAACTTCTGCCCTCGGCCATGCTGGCGATGAAGATCGGCGGCGGGCTGTTCCTGATCTGGATCGGCCTGCAGGGCTGGCGTCATGCGCGCGCCCCGTTGCCCGAGGTCGCGGCCGGTGCGATGCCGCGTTCGGCCCGTTCGGCGCTGCGGCTGGCGCTGCTGACCCAGGCCTCGAACCCCAAGACGGCGCTGTTCTTTGGCGCGGTCTTTGCCGCGCTGGTGCCGGCCGGAACGGGCTGGCCGGTGCTTGGCGGCCTTCTGGCCATGGTGCTGGCCAATGAATTCCTCTGGTTCGCGCTGGTGGGGCTGGTGTTTTCGCGCGGCCCTGTCCGCCAGACCTATGCCCGGGCCAAGACGGCCATCGACCGGCTGTTCGGCGGCGCCATGGTGGCGCTTGGCCTGCGGCTGGCCACCCAACCCTGACCTGACAGTCCTACCGCGGGAGCACGCAACATGACCGATCGCCTGCCACATGAAAAAGGGTTCCACGTCTCGTGGGACCAGATCCACCGCGATGCCCGGGCGCTGGCCTGGCGGCTGGATGGCAAGGGCCCGGGCGAGGGCGGCAGCTGGAAGGCCGTGGTCGGGATCACCCGCGGCGGGCTGGTGCCGGCGATGATCGTCTCGCGTGAACTCGACATCCGCGTGGTCGACACGATTTCGGTCAAGTCCTACCACTCGGGCGGCGGGGCGGCCGATCAGCGCTCGGAGGCGCAGGTGACCAAATCGCCGCAGACCGAGCTGATGGGCGATGGCACCGGCATCCTGATCGTCGATGATCTGGTCGACAGCGGCAAGACGCTGGAACTGGTGCGCAGCCTGTATCCCAAGGCGCATTTCGCCACGGTCTATGCCAAGCCCAGCGGCAAGCCTCAGGTCGACAGCTATATCACCGAGGTCAGCCAGGACACCTGGATCTTCTTTCCTTGGGATATGGCGCTGCAATATGTGCAGCCCTTCCGCGGCAAGGATTAAGCGCGCCAGACGACCCTCCTCGGGCGCCTTCGGCTTCTCGTCGGGGTGCCCGTTCCTGCCGCGAAGTGCGGCGAAGCCGACGATGAGCAGAGGCCGAAGATGACCCATCCGCTGAACCCCGCCATGGCTGCCACCTTTCCGCCCCCGGTGATGGAGGCGCGGCGCTGGCTGCAGGGCGTCACCTTCCCGCCCGAGCGTCCGCTCATCAACATCAGTCAGGCCGCCCCGGTCGACAGCCCGCCGTTGGCCCTGCGGCAGGCGGTGGCCGAAGCGGCGCTGAACAACCCCGATGCCCATCTTTACGGCCCGGTCCTGGGCCTTCCCGCCCTGCGCGCCGAGATCGCCAGCCAGTGGTCAGCGGCCTATGGCGGCCAGATCGCACCCGAACAGGTGGCGATTACCCAAGGGTGCAACCAGGCCTTCTGCGCCGTGATGTCCACCCTGGCCGGCGCCGGCGATGAGGTGATCCTGCCGACGCCCTGGTATTTCAACCACAAGATGTGGCTAGACATGCAGGGCGTTCGCACCGTTCCCCTGCCCGCAGGCCAAGGCCTGATCCCGGTGGCCGCCGACGCTGCGCGGCTCATCACCCCCCGCACCCGCGCCATCGTCTTGGTCAGCCCCAACAATCCCGGCGGGTCGGAATATCCGGCCCAGACGCTGGCCGAGTTTCACGCCTTGGCCCGGTCGCGCGGGATTGCGCTGATCGTCGATGAAACCTACCGCGATTTCGACAGCCGCCACTCCGGTCAAGGCGGGGGCCGCCCGCATGACCTGTTCACCGACCCCGACTGGGCGCGCGACTTCATCCATCTTTACAGTTTCTCCAAGACCTACCGGCTGACCGGCCACCGGGTGGGCGCGGTGGTGGCCGGGGCCGACCGGCTGGCCGAGATTGAAAAGTTCCTCGACACTGTGGCCATCTGCCCCAGCCAGCTGGGCCAGATCGCTGCGCTTTGGGGCATGCGGAACCTGTCGCAATGGGTCGCGGGCGAACGGGCCGAGATCCTTGCCCGCCGCGCCGCGATGGTGGGCGGCTTTTCGGCCCTGCCGGACTGGAAGCTTCTGGGCTGCGGCGCCTATTTCGCCTATGTCGAGCATCCTTTCGACATCGCCTCGGATGCCTTGTGCAAGCGGCTGGTGTCAGAGGCGGGGCTGTTGATGCTGCCCGGCACCATGTTTCAGCCCGAAGGGTCCGAGGACGGCAAGCGCCAGATCCGCATCGCCTTTGCCAATGTCGACGCCACGGGCATAGCCGAGGTGTTCGCCCGCCTTTCGGCCTGGCGCGCCTGAAATCGCTCCCCGGCTGGTCTGAAGTCCAGCCGGGGGCCCTGGTGGCTGGGCACAACTTTTTTCATCGAATGCCCGTCCGTTTTCCCGCCAAGCCCTGCTTTTGACGGAATTTTGCCGGCTTTTCCGCGAAAGATACGCGAAAGCACGCAACACTCTCCAAAGAGAAACACAGTGCCCCGCAAGATCACATTGCGCCACGCAAGCCTGTCTTGTGCGGAAAAACCCTGTCGCCATATCCAACGCATGCGAGCAAGACACCCCAGGAAATGCAGTCACGGGTTGCAGAATACCGGAGCCGAACGCTCGTCTTGATGGAGACGACATGGACAGGCTTTCCTTCAGCTTTGCCAAAGGCAACACGGTTTCGAACCTGATGTTCGGGGCAAAACTGGAGCGTCAGAGCGGCCCGGACGATGCCCATGCCTATATCCAGCCGATGCTTGACCTTGGCGTGCGGTCGATGCGGTTTTCCTATGATGTCGACCTGGGGCCCTTCGATCCGGGCGACAGTTCCATTTCAACCGCCGATGCCCTGCATGTCGCGGAGGAAATCGGCATGCCGGTGACGCTGACGCTGCTGACGAGCAACCTGTTTCTGGCGGATACGGATGGTGACATTCTGACGCCGCGCGATCTTGATATGGACAAGATTGCCGCCGTCAAGGCGGGGGTGCAGGCGCTTTTGCTGTCCGGCTCCACGCGAGACCCCGCCCTTGCCGCCGCCATGATCGACGCGATCGAGCTGGGCAACGAATATTGGGGACTGGGGGGCATGACCTCGGTCGAATACGGGGTTCTGGTCAATGTCCTGGCGCGCGTGGTGCGCGAGGCGATCACCGAACTGGGGCCTGATGTGGTTTCGCGCCCCAAGATCCTGGTGCAGATGGGCAGCCCCTATTCGACCGAATTCGACGACGCCGCTCCGGGCTCGCCCTATTACGGCTACAGCTGGAACCAGAAGGTCATGCAGGCCAATCTGGATATCCTTGCCCAGATCACCGATCCGGCGGCACGGGCGGCGATCGACGGCATGCTGGAGCATTACTACTATACCGAGCCCGGGGATGACTTTACCTACAGCTCCAGCGCGCTGCGCTTCATCGATGTCGATTATGCGATCTGGGAAGCCAACGGCTTTCACGACAAGCTGTTTTACATCACCGAATGGAACAACAAGCTGAACAACCCCAGCCAGTTCGGGCTCAAGGGGGCCGGGGTGATGCTGGAGATGTTCGAGAGCATGGTTCGGATGGGGGTGGACGGCGCGACGGTCTGGCCCTTCCAGCATCAAGAGACGGGGCTTCTGGATTCGCTGACCCGCCTGCCCGACGGGGCGTTGCGCATCACACCGCGCGGCGCGGTCTTTCAGATGATGGCGCAGACGTTGCCGGGGGCCGAACGGCTGGACAGCAACCTGACCACCGAGGCCGGGCTCAACTATGAGTTGAACGCCTATTCCACCGACAACAGCTTTGTGTTCTATCTTTCGTCGCGCACCGACGAGACGATCAGCGTCAATCTCGACCTGTCGCGCATCGTTTCAAGCTATACAGACCTGACGGCGGTCAAGGTTGGCGTCGACCGGTCCACGTCGGACGGCGCCTATCACGACGGCACCCGCAGCATCGCAGTCGAGTATTTCAACGACCCCGAGGCACTGGCGACCTGGACCGTGCTGAAGGATTTCGGCACGCCACGCGATCTGCATTTCAAGCTGGACGCCTATGAGGTTGTGCAGCTTGTGGTGACGCTGCCGGCGGGCCGCACCATCGCAGGCACCGATCTGGGCGACTATCTGACGGGCGCGGATGGCAATGACCGGCTTTCGGGCCGGCGCGGCGATGACATCCTGCGCGGGGGACGCGGCGATGACCGGCTGGATGGCGGGGCCTCCTGGGACATGCTGCGGGGGGATCGCGGCAATGACATTCTGCGGGGCGGGCCGGGGGCCGACCGTCTGATCGGCGGCATCGGGGCTGACGAGCTGACGGGGGGCAAGGGGGCGGACGAATTCGTGTTCGACGCCCGCCCGGGGCGCGCGAACTTCGATCTGGTGCATGATTTCGACCCGCGGCAGGACCTGATCGTGCTGGAGAATGCCGCGTTCATCGGCCTTCACGAAGGCCGCCTCGGCAGCGCGAAATTCACGGCCAACGCCACCGGCAAGGCGGTCGATTTTGACGACCGGATCCTTTACAACACCACAACCGGGGCCCTGCTTTACGACCGCGACGGCGCCGGTCCGGCCCTTGCGCAGGCCTTTGCCCGGCTGGATGCGGGCCTGACGCTGACGGCGGCCGACTTCCTGGTGGTCTGACCCGGCCGCACGCGGGCATCCGGGCATCTTGCCCCCCCGCCTCTGACCGCTTAGACAGACGGTCAAAGCGCCCAGAGGGAACCCCCATGTCCAAAGCACCCCACGCCGCCAGCGAAGACGACACCCCCCGCAAGAAAAAGCGCGGCGCCGGGATCATGGTCTGGACGCTGGTGGCCATGCTGATCGCCGGCCTTGGCAGCTTTGGCGTCGAGAATTTCGGCGGCAGGGCCTCGATCATCGGCAAGGTGGGCGATCAGGAGATCACCGCCAACGACTATGCCCGCGAGGTGCAGGGCCAGGTCAATGCCCTGTCGCGCCAGTTTGGCACGCCGGTGTCGATGTCGGATGCCCGCGCCATGGGGATTGACCGGCAGGTGCTGGCTGGCCTTGTGAACCGCGCCGCGCTGGATGACGAGGCCGCCCGCATCGGCCTTTCGGTGGGCGATGAGGTGG
>JALQYS010000230.1 GCA_023254015.1 Paracoccaceae bacterium | reverse complement strand
GGCGCTGTTTGCGGGGCTCGACTGGCGCAAGGTAAAGGCGTTGGAGGCGCGCCCGCCAGCTGCGGCAGAGTGAATCAACCGCTTGGTTTTGCGTGTTTTTGCGGGGGTTTTATGGTAGCGCCAGCCCATGCAGGCCGCCCCCGCCATCGACCTTTCCGCCATCCCTGCCGCGCAGCGCGCGGCGGTGCTGGCATTGATGGAAACGGTGGCGACGCTGACGGAAATCACCCGTCGGCAAGAGCATCTGATTGCCGAACTGAACCACGCCCTGCATGGCAAGCGGTCGGAAAAGCTGTCTGAAGATGAACGTCAGCTGGCATTCGAGGATCTGTCCATCGCGCTGGCCGAGGTCGAGGCGGAGAAGGAAACGCGTGCCGCCAAAACAGACCATGGGGCGGCCAAGCCCGCGCCAAAGCGCACCATCGGCAACCTGCCCGCTGCGTTGCCGCGTATCGAAGAAGTCATCGAACCCGCCAGCCTGATCTGCCCCTGTGGCTGCGGCGTCACGCACAAGATCGGCGAAGACCGCTCGGAACGGCTGGACATCGTCCCGGCCCAGTTGCGCGTTATCGTCACCGTGCGCCCGAAATATGCCTGCCGGACCTGCACCGATGGCGTGACGCAAACCCCGGCCCCCTCTCACCTGATCATCGGTGGCCTGCCAACCGAAGCCACGCTCGCCCATGTTCTGGTCAGCAAATACGCGGATCACCTGCCATTATACCGTCAAAGCCAGATCCTGGCACGGGCGGGTCTGGAACTGCACCGCGCAGTTTTGGCCGACTGGGTCGGCAAGGCCGCGTTCCACCTGAAGCCCGTCGTCGACCGGATGGCCGAGCATCTGAAACGGTCAGGCAAGCTGTTCATGGATGAGACGACAGCCCCGGTGCTGGATCCGGGGCGCGGCGAGACAAAGACCGGATACCTTTGGGCGCTGGCCCGCGACGACCGACCTTGGGGCGGCGAGGACCCGCCCGGAGTGGTCTACTTCTATGCCCCCGGCCGCGCGGGCGAGAATGCCGAAACCTTCCTCACCGGCTTCGACGGCATCCTGCAGATCGACGGCTATACGGGCTACAACCGCCTGACCAAACCGTCCCGCAAGGGTGGCGCGCCCCTTCGGGTGGCGCATTGCTGGGCGCATGCACGGCGCAAACTGAAAGAGGTCTTCGACCGCGACGGATCAGAGATCGCCGCCGAGGGCCTGCGCCGCATCGCCGAGTTCTACACCGTCGAGGCCGACATCCGCGGCGTCTCGCCCGGCCAGCGCCTCTCCGCCCGTCAGGCCCGCACCGCGCCGCTGGTGGCCGCCTTCGGTGATTGGTTGCAGGCGCAGCGCCGCAAGATCTCCGCGAAATCCCGGCTCGGCGAAAAGCTCACCTACATCCACAACCACTGGGACGGGCTGCAAACCTTTCTGACCGACGGTCGCGTCGAGATCGACTCCAACAGGGTCGAAAACCTGATCCGCCCCATCGCCCTCAATCGCAAGAACGCACTCTTCGCCGGCCACGACGAGGGCGGCATCGCCTGGGGTCGCATCGCCTCGCTGATCGAAACCTGCAAGATCAACGACATCGAGCCCTTCACCTACTTCAAGGCAACCCTGACCGCCATCGCCAACGGCCACCCTCAGAGCCGCCTCGACGAGCTGCTGCCATGGAACTTCACACAGTCAAGCTGACGCGACCGTGGGATCCAGCGATCGCTTACTGATTTCGCCGCGCGCTGACCAGCCAGTTCTGCTTGATCCGGTGCCCGAAAGCCGCAGCGCGACCGAAACCGCAGCGCGGCTCCGCCGCGATCTTGGCAGGCTGGAGCCGCCCAGTGATGGCAGCGCGATCCTTGTGACCGGCGGCGATTGCCTGAGCCTTGTGCTGGAAACCGTCAGGGCAAGCGCGCTGGAATGCCTGGGCGAATGCGCCCCGGGCTTGCCCCTGTCACGCGTGATCGGCGGGACGCTTGACGGGGTCCTGATCGTGTCAAAATCGGGCGGATTTGGTGCGCCCGACACATTGAGGGCCTTTGTCAGGCGCCACTGACCGCGATCTGGCGCAGCACAGGCAGCCAGCCTAGCGTCGCGTCCGTGGCGCCGACCGGGCGGTATTCGGCCCCGATCGGCCGCGCCCAGCCCAGGGCGCCGATCCCTCCAAGCACCTCGGCGCAATCGAGTTCGCCATGATCCGGGGCACCGCGATCCGGCACGGATGCGATCTGGACATGCCCGATCAACGGCAAGAGCCGTTCGAAGCGACGCAAGAGGTCGCCACCGCAGATCTGAAGATGATAGCAGTCGAACATCAGCTTCAGCGCGGGGTGGCCGATCTTGCCGATGATCCGCGCGGCCTGGTCGGCGTCGTTCAGAAAATATCCCGGCGCGTCATGGGGGTTCAGCGGTTCGATGAGCACCGTCAGACCCAACTGCGCCGCGTTTTCGCAGGCATGGGTCAGGTTGGCGTGAAATGTCGCCTCGGCAGCCTCTCCTGCGGCAATTCCAGCCATCACATGAACCGAACCGCAGCCAATTTCCACGGCATAGGCCAAGGCTTCGTCGATCGCGGCCCGCGCCTCGGACTCGCGCCCGGGCAGGGCTGCAAGGCCATTCTCCCCCGCACCCCCCCGCCGGGTATTGATCCCCAGCATGGCAAGGCCGGTCTCGTCAAGCGCCTGGCGCACCTCGGCTGCCGGAACCGCGTAGGGCCAGTGACATTCGACCGCGTCAAAACCCGCCCTGGCCGCGGCCCTGATCGCTGCCGGCAACGGCAGATCAGCCCACAAGAAACCGAGGTTGGCAGAAAACAGCATGGCGTCAATCCCAGTCAGGTTTGAATTTCGTAACAAGTGCAGCCACTTGCGCCCCGGTCAGCGCGATGGGGTTGAGCCCCCGCGTCATCAGCGCAAGCCTTGCACCCTCTTCCAGTTCTTCGACGGCACAGACGGCGGCCTCCAGATCCTTTCCCGCCACGACAGGTCCGTGATTGGCCAGAACCACTGCACTGCGCCTGCCAGCCAGCCCGCGGATCGCATCGGCCATCCCTGCATCCCCCGGCATGAAATACGGAAGGACGACCACCTTGCCCAACCGCATGACCCCATAGGCGGTCAGCGGCAGCAGCATGTTTTCGGGATCGGTCTCGGGCAGCATGGACAAAGCCACTGAATGGGTTGAATGCAGATGCACCACTGCCCCCGTGCCCGCGCCGCGGGTTTCGTAGAATGCAGCATGCAACGCCATCTCCTTGGTGGGCGGATCGCCATCGACGAAACGCCCCCCCGCATCGAAGCGCGACAACCGCGCGGGGTCGAGGCGGCCAAGACTGCTGCCCGTCGGGGTCATCAGCAGGCCCCCATCCGGCAGCCGCACCGATATGTTGCCGCTCGCCCCGCAGGTCAGCCCCCTGTCAAAAAGCGATCGGCCCAAACGGCAAATGTCTTCGCGCAAGCCGGACTCGACGCTCATGCCGCGCCCTCGATCATGGCATGCGCTCTGGTGAAGAAATCCTCGGCACCGAAGTTCCCGGATTTCAGCGCAAGGGCGACGTCCTGCCCCTCCACCCTGGCAAAGGTCCAGGGCACGCCCGGTGCGATTTCCGGGCCGACGGCCAGGCTGGCAACCCCCAGAGCCCCCACGACAGCGCCCGAGGTTTCGCCGCCCGCGACGACAAACCGGCGGGTGCCCAGATCGAAGGCCGCACGCGCCAGGGTCGCCAGAGCCTGTTCAACGACCCGGCCCGATCCGTCAACCCCCAGGCGGGATTGGGCGGCGGCGACCTCGTCAGGTTCGGCCGTGGCGTATATCAGCTTCGGCGCCATGGCAGGTTGGGCCTTCAGCCAGTTCAGCGCGGCCCCCGGCCCCTCTGCCGCCAGCACCAACGGGTCAAGTTTCAGCGCCGGGACAAGACGCGCGTAATGCGCCACCTGCTGCCGCGTCATGGCCGAGCAAGACCCCGACAGGGTGATCTGCCCGCCTGGGATCGGGCGCAAGGCAGTTGCGGACGTGCGGACCAGCGGCAGCCCCTCGCGCGCCAGCGCCAGACCCAGCGCGGCGCCAAAGGCACTGCCCCCGGTGGTCAGCACCAGACCGGTAAGCGCCTGGGCAAGCGTGACGATATCCTGATCCCCGACAGCATCGGCGATGATATGCGCAGGCAGGTCCGGCAGCGCACGACGAACCGCCCCGGCGCCTTGCAGGATCAGCGGCAGATCGATCAGGCCGGGCGCCGCGCCGATTTGCGGCTGCAACAGCCGCACCAGGCTTGAATCCCGCATTGGGGTCAGCGGATGATCTTTCATCGGGCTTTCATCCAGCGGCAGCCGACCGACGAACAGATGCCCCATGAATACCCGTCGGCCGTTCTCGGGGAAGGCCGGACAATAGACCGTCTGCCCACCGCCCAGATCGGCAAGCAACGCCGCTGCAACGGGCCCGATGTTTCCCTGCGCGGTCGAATCGAAGGTCGAACAGTATTTGAAATAAACCCGCTTGGCACCACCCTGTCGCAGCCAGGCCAGCGCCCGACGCGACGCCGCCACCGCCTCTTCCGCCGGCCCCATGCGTGATTTCAAGGCCACAATTTCGACCGGCGACTGAGGTGGCGCCGCTGTCTCGGGCAGGCCGACCCGCAAGGTCACATCAAGGCCCGCGCGCACCATCAGCCCGGCAAGATCGGTTGCGCCAGTGAAATCGTCCGCGATACAGCCGAACCTGATCCGCATGTGTCAGCCCTCCGCCATGCCGGGCAGGCGGACGCCTGCGCGCCCCGCAAGGATCTTGGCCACCGCCGCGTCGTCCTCGCGTCCCAGTCCGCGCGCCGACGCCTCGCTGAACAGCTCCAGGGCGCGGGTCGACAGCGGCACACTGGCCCCAAGGCCTTCGGCCGCAGAGGTGACGATCCCCAGATCCTTGACAAAGATGTCCACCGCCGAATGCGGCGTGTAGTCCCCCTTTGCGATGTGGGGGCCACGGTTCTCGAACATCCAGCTCATCCCGGCGCTATCCCGTATCACGGCGATCACCTCGTCCAGATCAAGTCCTGCGGCTGCGGCCAGCACCATCGCCTCGGCCGTAGCGGCAATGTGAACGCCCGCCAGAAGCTGGTTGATCATCTTCATCTTAGAGGCCGCGCCGGGCCGCTCTCCCAGTCGGAACACGCGCCCTGCAATCGCGGCCAGAGGCGTGGCGGCCCGGTCGAACGCCTGGGCTGACCCCGAGGCCATGACGGTCATTTCGCCTGACATCGCCTTGGCTGACCCACCCGATACGGGCGCATCGAGACACAGCATCCCCGCTGCAGCCAGCCGTCGCGCCTGGTCCTCTGTCCGGGTCGGGTCCTGGGTGACTGAAATTGCAAAAACGGTGCTGGGACGCGCCGCCGCAACTGCCCCCCCGGCGCCGAACAGCACATCGTCTGCCTGATCGGAATTGACCACGAAAAGAAAGACAACCTCGACCCCCGTCACCGCCGCAGCCGCAGTTTCGTGCGCCCGTCCACCTGCGGCAGCAAAGTCGGTCAGAGCTTCGCGCCGCAGGTCAAAGGCATGGGTTTCAATGCCTGCCCGCAGCAGCGAATGCGCCGCGCCACGTCCCATCGAGCCAAGACCGATCACGGCCGCAGCGCCACTCCGGTTCATCCAGTATCTCCGTTGCTGTTCAGCCGCGCGACCCATCGCAGCGGCAAGGATCATCCAAGCGGGCGCCCGCCATCCACCGCGATGACGGTGCCCGTAGAATAGGTCAGAAGGCCGGCGGCGGCGACCACCGCGTCGGCGACATGTTCGGGCCTGGCAAGATCCCCCAACGGAGTGCGTGCCGCCTGTTCGTCGCGCCAGTCCTGGCTGAGCGCCTTCACGAATTCGGTATCGACCAGCCCCGGTGCAACGGAAAGCACACGGATCTTCGGCGCCAGTGCCCGCGCAAGAGACATGGTCAGATTGTCGACCGCCGCCTTTGACGCGCAATAGGCGATGTTGCTGCCCATTGCCGTGCGCGCCGCAATGGAACTGATGTTGACGATCACACCCCGCCCCGTCGCATCAAGCATGGGCCGCATCGCCCGGGTGCAGGCGATCACGCCCCTGACATTGACCGCAAGGATGTCGTTGATAATGGCGTCGTCCAGCGCCTCGAGGTCACCGTGCGGGCAGAACCGCGTGATGCCCGCGCAGTTGACCAGGATGTCGAGCCCGCCGAATTCCGCCATTATGCGCCCGGCGGCTTCGCTTAGGGCTGCGCTGTCGGTCACGGGCGCGCAGAGCGGCAGATGACCGTTTCCCGGCAGGGTGGCGGCAAGGGCCTCGGCCTCGGCGCCGGCCCGGTTGTAACCCAACGCCACCCGGGCACCGGCGGCTGCCAAACCGGCAGCGATGGCCTTGCCAAGCCCACCCGTCGCCCCGGTCACCAAGGCGCGTTTGTTGGCCAGGGCGATCATTCAAGTGGCTCCTGCGCCTTGAAGGCCGCCAGCCGGGTCAGCCTGCCATCCCGCCATGCGCGCCGGCTGGCCAGCGCACCTTCGGTAAGCGTCGCCCTGCGTTCCGACGCGATCCGGGACACAAGCTCGGCCGACCAGGGCCGCGGATCCCTGCGCGAGAGTGCGATGGAATGATAAAGCGGCCCCAGGCGCGACGCATAATCCGCCACCCCACCCGGCGCATTCAGGTCGATGGTTTCGAAAGGCCCCATGAAGGACCATCTCAGCCCAAGCCCATGGGCCACCGTGGCGTCGATGTCCGCCGCGGAGGCATATCCTTCTTCGAACAGCGCCCAAGCCTCGTTCAAGAGCGCGCCCTGAAGACGGTTAAGCACGAAGCCTTCGATTTCGCGGGTAAGCGACACCGGCACCTGGCCCACCGCCTCCATCAGCGCGCGGGTAGCGGCAAGTGCCCCCGCATCGGTCCAGGGCGCGGGCACCAGTTCGACCACCGGCACCAGGTGCGGCGGGTTCACCGGATGCGCGATCAGGAACCGGTCGCGGTTGATCACGTCCTCGGTAAAGGCCGAGGCCGGGATCCCCGAAGAGGACGATCCCACCATCGCGCCCGGCTTGAGCAACAGGCCGATCTCGCGGCAGACCTCTGTCTTCACGTCGATCCGTTCAAAGACCGACTCCTGGATGTAGTCGGCCGGGCCGACCGCCCCGGCCAGACTGTCCACAACCTGGATGCGCGACAGTGCTGCGACCGGATCGTCGGCCAATCCCACCGCGGCCAGTTCGGACAGCGCGGTTTCCGCCCAGGGCCTCACGCGGGACCGCACCTCGGCCGCGGGATCAAAGACCAGGACCTCGTGCCCTGCCCGGGCAAAGACCACCGCCCAGCCCGACCCGACAAGCCCCGCGCCGACGATTCCGATCACAGAACCTGCCGCCATCACGCCACCTTGGAGCTTTCGCCCGTGGCCAGGCAGATTTCACTGATCCGAAGCCCCTCACCGGTGATGCGCGACGGAAACTGGTCTTTCAGTCGTTCTTCATGCACGGGGATGACGCGGCGGGCGTCATGTCCGGCCTGTTTCATCATTTCTTCGGTGGCGAGCACCAGATTGGTCTGGCTGCCCACCGCAAGCCCCACCGGCACATAGATTTCGCCCGCGTCCACCGCAGCGCCCGGTCCCTTGAGGTTCTCGAACACGTAGACGAGGTCGCCGGCCAGCACCCAGGGATCCTGAGACTGATCCTGACCGTCGTTGCGCACCGTCACCCACATCGAGCCATAAGTATGGCTGTCGGGGGCGCAGTGCAGGTCGATGCCCGGCAGCGCATCCTGAACCGAACCGTCCACCGTGATCAGACGACGGTCGCGCGCCAGTTCCACACCGCGCACGATATCGCCCGGATCGACGGCGATCATCATCCAGCGCATCCGTTCGGGCAGAGACATGGCCCAGACCCACTTCGAGATTTCGCGTTCCTGGATGTAGAACCTGGCGTTGGGAAAATCCTCGACATTGCCGAAGTGGTCGAAATGGGCATGGGTGATGAACACCGTATCCACGTCTTCGGGTGTCAGGCCAAGCTCGGCCAGAACCTCGCGCGGGCTGCGCCAGTTTTCCACCCCGAAGCGGTCGCCCAGCGTCTTGCCGTAAGCCTTGTCGTTGTAGCCCACATCGACCATTGCGACATGATCGCGCCCCTTGATGACCACATAGCAATAGGGCAGCTTCACGTAGCCCTGGTTATGCGCGCCATAAAGAACGCCGCTCTTGTGGTAGTTGGTCACGTAGGAATATTCGCACACCCAGATCGAGTAATCGGACATAGGTTCCTCCTGGCTATCTGTCCTGGTTCAATGTCCGCCGCAGCTGCAGCAGGCGTGGCTGAAGTCCACCATCTGGAGCCCCGCCTTTTCGGACGAGCAGCTTTCCAGGGCGACATAGGCTTGACGGATCCTGGCGTTCAACGCGGCGAAGTCGGCCTCGGCCCCCGGAACATCCGGGTTCCAGCGTTCAAGGCCCTTCACGATCGCGGCGCACAGGTCGGCGCTTTCGCAAAGGCGCGCGCGATGCGAACCCAGCGGACCCGGCGCGGCAAGTTGCGCCAGTGCTGCCAGGATCCTGGCAAGCCGGTCGCGGCAGGATGTCATTTCGGGCAGATCGCCTGCATCCCGGCGTGCGGTCAGCCGCGCAAGGATCAACAGCCCGGCCAGCTGACCGACCACGCGGCGCAAATCCTCGTAAATCCCGCGGGCGGCGATCGCATAGCGCCCTGCCTCATCCGAGGAAAGAAGGCGTGCCACTTCGCCTTCATCAGGCAACGGCGTCGTGGCGGCCGGCGCAGCCGGCCTCAGCGCGGCGCAATCGGGACGGTGCAGCACGGCAAGACGTTCGAAGAGCGCCCTGCCCTTACGGGTATCCGGAAGCGGTGGGTGGGTCATCAAGTCTCTCTCACACGGGTGGTCTCACGCTCGATCAGCCCGATCGGGGCAATTCGATGCACCTCGCTGGGGATCGATGGATCAACGGCAAGGCGCGCGGCCAGATCGGTCGTGACGGCCAGCATCTCGTCGATCGGCTGCGGGATGGTGGTCAGCGCATGTGACGACCAGGACGCCATGGCGATATTGTCGAAGCCCACGACCGAAATATCGCGCGGCACCTCGATACCCAGCTTTTCGCGAACCCCCTCGATAAAGCCGATTGCGACGATATCGTTGGCGCAGAACACGCCATCCGGCCGGTCCCCGAGCGCGGCGAAAGCTTCGGCTCCGGAGAAGCCTGCCTCGTAGCTGAAATTCCCGACCTCTACCTTGCTGGGTTCCGGCAGGCCCCTTTCAACCACGCGGTCGCGAAAACCCTGCCAGCGTTCGATGTTCGTCGATGCATCAGGAAAGGCAGCGACGTAGCACAGCTTGCGGTGCCCTCTTTCGATCAGGTGGTCTGCCGCCATCCGGGCACCGGTGATGTTATCGCAGGTCACGCCATGCCCCGCCGGGTCCAAGGACAAGCGATTGAAGAAGATGCAAGCCGTGCCTGCCGCCGTGCATTCCGCCATAGCGCGCGAGGACATCGTGGCGGCCAGGATCACGATCAGATCCGGCTGATAACTCAGCGCCTGGACCACGGCTTCGTCGATGCGGTCGGGTGCACTGGCCGAAACCAGCATGACATTCATCCCGATGCTCTGCAGCTCGGCCGTCAGTCGCGTCATCACCTCTGGATAGAACGGGTTGGTGATGCCAGAGACGACAAGCCCCACGATCTGCGTCCGCCTTGTGATCATGCTGCGGGCGAAAGGGTTGGGCCGATAGCCCATTTCCTCCGCCCGCTCCAGCACCAGACGACGGGTATCCGGGGCGACGACGGCATCGGGATAGAATGCACGGGATACGGTCGAAACCGACATCCCCAGCTCGCGGGCAAGGTCCTTGACCGTCACCCGCTTGCGTGTCCCACCCTTGTGTCCGTCGTCACTCATCACATGGCTCCCGTTATCAGGCCGCGTTCACCCCGCCATAGCGGCGAACCCTGATATTCGCCTGTTCCGCATGACCGGCAAAGCCTTCGAGCATGCACAGACGAGAACAGTATTCACCAATCATGGCCGAGGCAGCATCGGTGGTGACACGCTGATAGGTGCAGGTCTTGATGAACTTGCCGACCCAAAGCCCGCCAGTATACCGGGCGGCCTTCTTCGTGGGCAGCGTGTGGTTCGTGCCGATCACCTTGTCCCCATAGGCGACGTTGGTTCGTGGCCCCAGGAACAGCGCACCGAAATTCTGCATGTTGCGCAGGAAATAGTCCGGATCGCGGGTCATGACCTGCACGTGTTCATAGGCCAGCTCATCGGCGGCCGTGAGCATTTCTTCCTCGCTGTCGCACAGAATGATCTGACCATAGGCATCCCAGGATGTCCGCGCGATATCGGCGGTGGGCAGAACCTGAAGCTGGCGCTCTATCTCGGCGAGCGTGTCGCGGGCCAGTTTTTCCGAATTGGTGATCAGTGCCGCCGGGCTGGTCGGCCCGTGCTCTGCCTGCCCCAGAAGGTCGGTAGCGCAGATTTCGCCATCGACACTGTCATCGGCAATGACAAGCGTTTCGGTCGGGCCGGCGAAAAGGTCAATGCCCACGCGACCGTAAAGCTGGCGCTTGGCTTCTGCCACGTAAGCATTGCCGGGACCAACCAGCATGTCGACAGGGGCTATCGTCTCGGTCCCAAGGGCCATGGCGCCGATGGCCTGGACGCCACCGAGGCAATAGATTTCATCCGCCCCCGCAAAATGCATCGCCGCGACGATCGCGGGATGCGGCTTGCCATGGAACGGCGGCGCGCAGGCGATCACCCGCTTCACCCCGGCGACCTTTGCGGTCAGCACGCTCATGTGGGCCGAGGCGACCATCGGATACTTGCCGCCAGGCACATAGCATCCCACGGCTTCCACCGGGACGTTGCGATGGCCAAGAAATACGCCGGGCAGCGTTTCGACCTCTAGCTCCTTCAGGCAGCCGAGCTGCGCCTTGGCGAAATTGCGCACCTGCCTCTGGGCAAAATGGATGTCTTCCAGGTCCCGAGGCGATACCTCGGAAATCGCATTCTGGATCTCGGCATCCGAAAGCCGAAAGCTTTCGGGGGCATATCCGTCGAACTTCTGCGCCAGATCGCGCACAGCGGCATCACCGCGCGCGCCGATATCGGCAAGAATCTTCTCTACGGTTTCCTTGACGACAGCATCATTGGCCGAGATGGCTTCGGCCGTCTGTCCCTTCTTGAGATATCTCATGATATTTTCCGGTATCCTGTGGTGGCCAGTCAGATGAAGTGCGTGCGCCGGCCGGGAGCATACCGGCGCACGGGATTGCCGCCGGGAAGACCCGGCGGACAGGATCAGGGCTGGACGGTCGGTTCGACCTTGGTCAGTTTGTAAAGATCCGCCGGCGCCTCGCAGTCCTGGCAGTTGATGCCCGGCTCGTTGTTGGCTTGCGGAACCTCGGCGGGCAGCGGCTGGATCGTCGCGCCCGGCACCGGCGTGCCGTTCAATGCCGATTCCACGTTGACCTCGGGAAGAAGCACGGGGTTGAGCACCTCGGACACGAAGGAGGACGGCACTTTTTCAGGCGGGAACACGTTGCACCCGTTTTCGTAGCTGTCCCCTTCACAGACCTTCACATCGGCGGCAGGAACCCACGGCAACGGATATTCGATGTTCATCGGTTCCAGTTCGCGCTGGCCGGTCAGAATTTCCATCGCCAGCTTGAACGCATATCCCGCCTGCGCGGGCGGCGAACCGGCCGAGACGCCGCGAAGCCCCTTGGCCTGCATGTCAGGGTCGGCAAGGGCAAGCCGGAACCCGGCCGAGTTTTCACCGGTCATCGGAACAAGGCGGTCACCTGCGTCCAGCATCGCCTGAATCGCGCCGTATTCGCCGGCCTGGGCCCAGATGCCATCGACATCCGGATGCGCGGCCAACGCCTTGGCGGTTTCCTGCTGCGTGGTGCGGTCATCCCAGAAGGAATAGTATTCGGCCACCACTTCGATGCCCGGATACTTGCTGAACACGCTCATCGCGCCGTCGGTGTGCCGCTTGTCAACCGAGTTGCCCGGCACGCCGCGCGACAGGAAGATCTTTCCCTTGCCGCCCAATTCGTTGACAAGCGCCTGCGCGGTGTTTTCACCAAAGCCGGACGACAGATAGCTGACGTTGTAGGCGCAGCTTTCGGTCACCGTCGCGTCATACATGAAGAACAGGACACCCTCGTCACAGCCGCGCTTGATGGTGCGGTTCAGAGCGGTGGAAGAGATCGGGAAGCTGACGATGGCATCGGCACCGTCGTCGATCATGCTTTCGTAGGCCGAGATCTGCGCCTGGGGATCGGTGCCTGAAATCACCTCGATCAGTTCGACCTGCTCGTTATAGGGCGGGGTCGCAGCCAGCGCCTTGACGATATTGGCCGCTTCCGACTGCCACGCGTTGCCCGAATAGCTGAGCGACAGATAGACCTTGAACTTCTTGTCCTGCGCCGCGGCGGGGCCCGCGACAAGCACTCCGGCCGTGGCAAGCGCCAGCAGCGAGAGCGAAAGTTTGTTGTGTCTGGCCTTCATGGTTTCTCCTCCTGATTTGTTGGCAAGTTTTCGGTCCCAGTCACGGAACCTCCCCAAGCGTCAGCCCTTGCGGGCCGCAGCGCGGATCCTCTCGAAAATCTCGTCGCGCAGCAGAAGCAGAGCGACGAGAATGATCGTTCCTTCGATGATGGTTCGCAGGCCGAATTGAAGTCCGATGGCCGAGATGATCGTGCCGAGCGTCGTCAGCAGGATTGCCCCGCCGACCGTGCCGAGAAACGACCCCGACCCACCCAGGATGGACGATCCGCCGATCACCACGGCCGCGATCGAGGGCAGCATGTAATTGTCGCCCATCCTCAACGTCGCGCCGTTGGAGTAGCCGGCCAGCATCATCCCGACAAACCCGGCGCACCCTGCACTGATCACGTAAGGGGCGATCTGCGCGGTCAGCATCGGGATGCCAGCGATCCGTGCCGCCTCTGGGTTCGTGCCGATGGCGTAAAGATAGCGGCCCAAGGTGCTTCGCGACTGCACCAGCCAACCCAGGATCACGAACAGGACCAGAAACAGCACCGGCAGCGGGATCCCGGAAAGATGCGATTTCATGAGCCAGGTCATGGCCTCGGGGGAAGCGCCCCTTGGAGTGCCTTTTGTAAATCCCAAGGCAACGGACGCCACGATGATCGAGGTCGCCATCGTCATGATGAAGGGCGGCACCTTTAGCCAGACCACCCCGATGGCGGTGGCAAGCCCGACGGCGCAGCAGATCGCCATGACCAGCGGCAACAGATACCAGGCCCCCGGGTTGCCCGCGCCAACCATGCCAGTTGCCAGAACCCCGCCCAGCGTGATCAGGGACGGTATCGACAGGTCCAGGCCTCCGGTCAGGATCACCAGGCCCTGGCCAAAGGACAGCACCACCAGGAACGAGGCAAGAACCATCACCGTCTGGACCTGGCTCCAGGACCCCAGGTTCGGGCTGATCAGGCGCGAGCCGGCCAGCAGCAGGATGCAGATCGCAAAGACCAGGATCGTCGAGATGGTCTCTCGCCCGACTTTGGCGCTCGTGCGCTGGTCCGGCGCCGCGGCAAAGCTAGTGGAAGAGGAGTGTTCAGCCTTGTCAGACATGTCAGGCCCCCCTGCGACCGATGCTGGCCAGCAGACCGCTGAAGACGATGGCAAGGATCAGGACGACGCCCTGGAAGATGCCGGTGTAGAAAGAGGCGACCCCGCTGGAGAACAGCACCTTCTGAAGCAGCATCAAGGTCGCCGCACCGATGATGGACGCGAAAACTCCGCCCTTGCCGCCAGAGAAGGATGTTCCGCCCAGCGCCACGGCCGCGAAGGCCAGCATCAAGAGCGGCGCACCCGCATTCGGGTTGCCCGTCGCCGTCTGTGCCGAAAGCATGTAGCCGGCCAACCCATAGACCATTCCCGCCCCGACAAAGGCCAGGAACCGGACGCGCGCCACCGGAACGCCCGACAGACGCGCCGCCTGCTCGTCCGCGCCAATCGCGTAAAGCGCCACGCCCCAGTCCGTGCGCCGCAGCACCATCCAGATCGCGATCACCGCAAGCGTGATCAGGCCGGACACCGGGACCACGCCCCAGAGCCGATCCGTCAGCTCATAGCTGACCCAGTCGGCCACCATTCCCCCGGGCGCATCAAGGATCACCAGCGCAATGCCTTGGCAGATGATCATTGTCGCAAGTGTTGCCGCGATGGCCTGAAGCCGCAGCACCGCGACCAGCCATCCGTTGACCACGCCGACAACCGCACCGATCCCCAGACAGATCAAGAGAGACACCAGGGCGCCGCCCGGACCTTGCAGGGGATAGGCGGCCATCACCACATTGGTAAGCGAAACCACGCCTGCCAGCGACAGGTCGAAGCCGCGCGACAGGATCACCAGCGTCTGACCGGCTGCGGCCAGCGCAAGGGGAACGGCATTGTTTACCAGATTGGCGAAGGCACCGAACGACCAAGCGCGCGGCTGCTGCCAGACGTTGATCGCGTAAAGGATCAGGTAGATCAGCACGATCAACACCGCGCCTTCTGTCAGAAACCCTGTCAGAGGCGAACGCTTGCGCCGCGCGCCATCGGTTTCGGTGACGGAATTCATGCCGCAACCTCTCCGTCTCTAGAAGGCAAGTCGGTCCCGACCCGACCCAGCATTGCGGCCAGAAGCCGCTGTTCCGTGATCGACGCATCGCGGAATTCGCCATTCAGGCGGCCGCCGTAAAAGACCAGAGCCCTGTCGGCGAGTTGGACGATCTCGGGAAGTTCCGAGGAATAGAACAGGACCGAGCCGCCGTCGTCGGCAAAGGCGCGGATCGCGTCATAGATCGCCTGCTTGGTGCCCACGTCCACCCCCCGGGTCGGATCGTAAAGCAGAAGCGTGCGCGCCCCGGTCGCCATGGTTCTGGCGATCAAAGCCTTTTGCTGGTTTCCGCCAGAGAGATCGCCGATGGCAAAGCCAAGATACCTCGGGCTCAGGTCCACGCGCGCGGCCGTATCCTGGGCGTGACGGTTCTCGGTTCTCGGACCAATCATCATCGCCCGCGAAATGCGCCCGAGGACAGGAAGAACGACGTTCGACGCCGTGGAAAGGCCCGCCAGGATACCTTCGGTCTTTCGCTCTTCGGGAAGGAAGGCGATCCCGCTGCCGGTGGACAGGGCCTGGCGCGGGCTGTGAAGCGTGACGGGCCGGCCATCAATGGAAACCTGGCCGCCCAGCGACGGCTCCAAGCCGGCAAGGATGCGGAAAAGGTTGCGCTGACCCTGCCCCTCTAGCGCGGCCACGCCGACCACTTCCCCCTCGGCCAGGCTGAACGAAACGCCGTTCACCCCCTTGCCCGTCAGAGTGTCAACTGCAAGCCGCGGCTTGTCCGCATGGACCACTCGGCGCATTGCCCGACCATGGCTGACCTTGTGGCCGACCATCATCTCGAAGATGTCGTCATCATTGGCTTCGGCCAGATCGACGGTTGCGATGGACCGTCCGTTGCGCAGCACCGTGGCGCGGGTCGCCAGTTCGCGCACTTCAGGAAGTCGATGCGAAATGTAGAGCACCGCCAGACCGCGCGCCGTGCTCTTGCGTATCAGGTCGAACAGCCAATCGGTCTCGGCCAGAGAGGCCGTCGGTTCATCGAGGATCAGAACCTTGGAGGCATCTTCCATCGCCCGCAGGATCTCGATGCGCTGGCGCTCCGCTAGGGGAAGGTCCCCAACCAGGCTGCGCGGGTCGATGCGCTGCATGTCGTAGCGGGCCAGGATCTCGGCCGCGCGCTCTTCCCCGATGCGCCGGGCATTCAGTCCCAGCGCGCCCTTGGGCTGACGCGGAAGATGCAGGTTCTGGGCAACGGTCAGGTTACGCACGAGGCTCAGTTCCTGAAACGCGGTCGCAACGCCCAGCGCCCGCGCGGCAAGGATCGACTCCGGTGCGTAGTCCTGCGCGTCAATCCGCATGGTGCCATTGTCGGGACGCACCGCGCCCGTCAAAAGCCGCACGAGCGTGGATTTTCCCGCGCCGTTTTCGCCCAGAAGCGCATGGACCTCTCCCGCCGCAAGCGAGATGTCCGCATGTTCCAAAGCAACGGTCGCGCCATAGGCTTTCCGCAGCCTCTCTGCAAAAAGCGCATAGGTTCCTGGGGGCGGCAAAGTGCCACCCGCCCGTCCGGTCGCGTGTTCCATCGGTATCCTCCCTGTTCCCAGATTCGCTGACACCGTCGATGCAAACGTTTGCTGAGAACGTTTGCATATCAGGTCAGATCAAAACGAAAGTCAAGCGCGGTGATACGAGCCTGGATCGGGTCATCGGTGGCGGGTCAACTCGCTCGACGCGTCACGCCGCCAGATCTGGGACGAATGGAAGGCTGCGCCCGGAAAACCGCGGAAGGCGGTTGGTCGAAGCCACATTGCACCAGAAGCCAAGACGTCCGCGTCGCCGATCCTGTGGCGAAGGCCCAGAGCCAAGACGCCGCGGTCATCCCGCCCATGTCGTGCCGTCGTGGCTTGCCGTGCGAATTTCACCGAAGCCCGGATGACCGCCCATCCTGCCGAGGGGGGGCGTTCGACGAGCCTATCGTGACCTCGATGGCGCCCTTGCAAAGATCTGCCTTGGGGATGGCTGCCCAGGCCCTCGCCGTCCGCATCGGCGATGAAGTCGGACCGGACCGCTGGACAGACGGTCCCTGCGGCCCGCGATCGCCCCGCACCCCCGGGCACTATGTCAACGCGATCGGCGCATCTGCCCTTCCAGCGGCACGGCAGCCGACAGGGTGTTGGAAATCGTGCCATATTTCAGGACGTTGCGGTGCAGCAGGTCAAGGCGCTGGTCCGTCTCGGCACTGTCCACGATGATCTCGTAGCGGATCCGGGTCAGCTTCGGCGGCGCGTCCTGTCGCAGGGCTTCCAGCCTCACCTCGGCCCCGTCGATCTGGAAATGCAGCATCGGCGTCACCCGCTCGATCCCCTTCAGCATGCAGGCGGCCAGTGCCGACAGCAGCAATTCCACCGGGTTCATCGCATCGCGCCGCCCGGCCAGATCGGTGTCGAGCGTGACTTGCGCCTCTTTCGCCACGGCAAGGCTGCCATGCGCATCGATGCGGTGGGCGTGGACGCGGTATTCCATCAGATCAGCTTTCCGATTTCTTCCACGCTCAGCACCTTGCCGGTCGAGACGACCCTTTCATCCACCACCAGACCCGGTGTCGACATCACGCCATAGGCGGCGATCTCGGCAAAATCGGTGACCTTGACGATCTCGGCCTCCTTGCCCGCCGCCGCTGCCGCGGCCTTGGCGTTTTCGCCCAAGG
>JALQYS010000211.1 GCA_023254015.1 Paracoccaceae bacterium | reverse complement strand
CCTCGACCTCGCATTTCTCGAAATCCTTCCGCAAGAAATACGGCGTCAGCCCCTATCGCTTCTCCCATTTCGGCGGGTAACGCGGCTACCGCCCGCAGCCAGCCCGGAACGCCCCTGTTCCATCCTCTGTGCTCAAATATCCTCGGGGGGTGAATGGCCGCAGGCCAGAGGGGGGCAGACGGCCCCCCTTCTTCTTGCGACGGCTGCCCCATTGTCCTAAGGCAGGACGCAAAGATGCCGGAGGGCTGCCATGCCGACGTTCCTGAACACCCAAGATGCCGATTTCGAGACGCGCTTCACCGCCCTTCTGGGACAAAAGCGCGAGGACAGCCCCGATGTCGATGCGGCTGTGGCGGCGATCATTGCCGATGTCCGGGCGCGCGGCGACATGGCGGTGCTGGAACTGACGGCCCGCTTTGACAAGCTCGATCTGGCGGCCAAGACACTGGCGTTTTCCGCAGCCGAGATCGACGCCGAAATCGCCAAAGTCTCGCCCGAAGATCGCGCGGCGCTAGAGCTCGCGGCCGACCGCATCCGCGCCTATCACGCCCGCCAGATGCCCGAGGACGCCCTTTGGCAAGAGCCGAACGGCGCGACCCTTGGCTGGCGCTGGACGCCGGTCTCGGCGGCCGGGCTTTATGTGCCGGGGGGCCTGGCCTCCTATCCCTCCTCGGTGCTGATGAACGCCATTCCGGCCAAGGTCGCCGGCGTCAAGCGGCTGGTCGTCACCTGCCCCACGCCGGGCGGGGTGGTCAATCCGCTGGTCCTCTTGGCGGCGCGGCTGTCGGGGGTGGACACCGTCTATCGCATCGGCGGGGCGCAGGCGGTGGCGGCGCTGGCCTATGGCACCGAAACGATCGCACCCGTCGACAAGATCACCGGGCCGGGCAATGCCTTTGTCGCGGCGGCCAAGCGGCGGGTTTTCGGCAAGGTGGGCATCGACATGATCGCGGGCCCTTCCGAGATTCTGGTCATCGCCGATGGCGACAATGACCCGGACTGGATCGCGCTGGATTTGCTGAGCCAGGCCGAACATGACGAAAGCGCGCAGTCGATCCTTGTCACCCCGGACGCGGCCTTTGCGGCGCGCGTTGCGGCGGCGGTGGAAAAGCGGCTGGAAACGCTGGAGCGCCGGGCGATTGCCGGGGCCAGCTGGCGCGATTTCGGCGCGGTGATCGTGACCCGCGATCTGGCCGAGGCCGCGGCCCTGTCAAACCGTGTGGCGCCCGAACACCTTGAGCTTTGCGTGGCCGACCCCGATGCCCTGAGCCATGAGATCACCCATGCCGGCGCGATCTTTCTTGGGGCATGGACACCAGAGGCGATTGGCGATTACGTTGGCGGTCCGAACCACGTTCTGCCCACGGCGCGGTCGGCCCG
This sequence comes from Paracoccaceae bacterium, assembly GCA_023254015.1. Lineage (GTDB taxonomy): Bacteria > Pseudomonadota > Alphaproteobacteria > Rhodobacterales > Rhodobacteraceae > Tabrizicola_A. The sequence goes on along the minus strand of JALQYS010000211.1, from coordinate 3,396 downwards.
GTTCTCGTCTGGTCTGAGTGTCATGGATTTCCTCAAACGCACCACCCTGTCCAAGATGACGCCCGAGGCGCTGGCAGCCATCGGCCCCGCGGCCGAGCGTCTGGCGCGCAGCGAAAGCCTTGAGGCCCATGGGCTAAGCGTGACCGCACGCCTGCGCGCATTGAACGGGGGGCAGCCATGACCAACCGCATCTGCCATATCGAGATCGACGAGCGCGGCCTTGCCCGGCCAACGCCCGAGATCGAGCAGGAACGCAAGGTTGCGATCTTTGACCTTCTGGAGGAGAACTCCTTTGGCCTGCCCGCCCGCGAGGGGCGCGAGATTCCTCCCGGGCCTTACCGGCTGGGTCTGGCGATCCGCGAGGGGCGGCTGGTGTTTTCCATCGCCACCGAGAATGAAGCGCCGGTGGGCGAATTTCATCTCAGCCTCGGGCCATTCCGGCAGGTGGTGAAGGACTACTTCCAGATCTGCGAAAGCTATTTCGACGCGGTGAAACGCCTGCCGCCCAGCCAGATCGAGGCGATCGACATGGCCCGACGCGGCATCCACAACGAAGGCGCCTCGGTCTTGCAAGAGCGGCTGGAAGGCAAGGCCGAGGTCGACAGCAACACCGCCCGGCGCCTTTTCACCCTGATTTGCGTCCTGCACTGGGGGTGAGAGTGGCCGACTTCCCGCAAGCCGTGCTGTTTTGTTGCGACCACAACGCCATCCGCTCGCCAATGGCCGAAGGGTTGATGAAAAAGTTTTACGGCCAGCGCGCCTATGTGCAGTCGGCCGGCGTCAAGAACGACATGGAGATCGACGGGTTTTCCGTGGCGGTCTGCGCCGAGATGGGGATCGAGCTGTCGCGCCACCGGTCGCGGTCTTTCGAGGAAATGCAGGACTGGGGCGATGATCTGGGGCAATATGACCTGATCATCGCCCTGTCGCCGGCCTCAAAGAAGATGGCGCTGGATCTGACGCGGCATTACCACCTGACCGTGGAATACTGGCCGATCCTTGATCCCACCCTGCTTGGCGGCGACACGCGCGAGGCCCGGATGGCGGCCTATCGGCAGGTGCGCGACCAGATCAGGGACCGGCTGATCGCGCGCTTTGGCCCGCCCGACGCCTGAGCCTGTCGGTTTTGCGCCTCAAGAAGGCCTTTCCGGCTTGGCCCCTGCCCCGGCCCGTGGCAATCATGCCGCCAAGATCGAGGAGGACCACATGAGCCGCACAACCGCCGAAGCCACCATCGCCGCCTATTACGCCGCCTTCAATGCCGGCAACACCGCCGGGATGGTGGACACGCTGCATGACGACTTTGTGCACAACGTGAACGAGGGCAAGGCCCGGCTGGGCAAGGCGGCCTTTGCCGAGTTCTGCGCCCATATGTCCGAAACCTACAAGGAAGAGCTGCGCGACATGGTCATCATGGCCAATGCCGAGGGCACGCGCGGGGCGGCGGAATTCGTGGTCCATGGCCAGTATCTGAAAACCGATCCCGGCCTGCCCGAGGCGCATGGCCAGCGTTATGTCCTGCCGGCGGGGGGGTTCTTCACGCTGAAAGATGGCAAGATCACCCGCGTGACCACCTATTACAACCTGAACGACTGGATCGCCCAGGTGTCGCATGGTTGAGGTTCGCGCCCTGACCGGGGCCGAGATGGAGGCCCATCTGGACGATGTCGCGCGACTGCGGATCGCGGTGTTCCGCGACTGGCCCTATCTTTACGACGGCACGCTGGAGTATGAGCGCGCCTATCTGCAGACCTACCGCGACAATGCGGGCGCGCTGCTGGTGGGGGCTTTCGATGCCGGCATGCTGGTGGGGGCTTCGACCTCGACCTTCATGGAGGATCACGCCGAGGGCTTTGCCGCCCCGCTGCGCCAGATCGGCCTGCCGGCAGGCAGCATCCTTTACGGCGCGGAATCGGTGCTGCTGCCGGCCTATCGCGGGCGGGGTCTGGGGCATCGGTTCTTCGATCTGCGCGAGGCCCATGCCCGTGCCCATGGACGCACCCATGTCGCCTTTTGTTCGGTCGTGCGGCCAGACAACCACCCGATGCGGCCCAAGACCTATCGCACCAACGATGCCTTTTGGACCGGGCGGGGCTATGCGAAACTGCCGGGGGTTCTGGCCGAGTTTTCGTGGAAAGACCTCGGCGATGCGGGTGAGACAGTGAAACCGCTGCAATTCTGGATGCGCGCGCTTTAGGCCGCCGGATCAGCGCAAAGGCAGGCGCAGCCCGGCGCGGATCTGGGACATGCCATCACGGGCGATGCGGGCCTCCAGATCGGCGGTCAGGGGCAGGCTGTCGGGCTGCACCGACAGGTGCAGCGCGCCATAGGGCATCGTCTGGCTTGCGCGGTAGTTCACATCCAGAAGGGCGGATTGAACCGACGTCTCTGTCCGGCTGATCTGCAGCCCCAGCCCTGCCCCCGTGCCGATCACCCCGCCCGGCACCACGGCGCTGTGGCGGATGCCGATTTCAGGCTGCAGCCAGACATGACGCAGGCGGATTTCGGTCGGATCGGCCAAGGGCCCCATGCCCATCGGCAGGGCATAGCGGCTGCGGCCAAGGCCCGCGCCCAAGGCGGCATAGGCCTGCAGCTCCCCCCCCAGACCCCAGGCGCGCTCGTGGCGCAGACCAAGGCTGCGGTTCGCGCCAAGGCGGACCTCGGTCGTGCTGTCAGGCCCCAGCGCATCGGGATCAATCTGCAGCCCGGGCAAGGCCTCAGGCCGGCGCGCCCGATCTCCACGGCCCCAGCTGCGACCCTCGACAAAGGCCTGCGTGGTTTGCTGCAACGCAAGGTTCTGATGCGAGTTCACATCCTGCCCAAGCGTCAGATCCAGCCGGCAGGCATCGCCACAATCCGGGCCACAGCCGACAAGGCCCAGCCCGGCAGAAAGCCAGAGCCAGACCGCAAGGCGGGGACATTTGTTCTTGAACTTCATGGGGGCAAGTGGTTTCGTCAAATCCGGCAATGATGGCCCAGACCACCGGGCCAATCTGTTGATCTTATTTGGAAGGAGCAAAGTAAATGGTCGCTGTAAGTTTCTCCACCGACTTTGGCGCACAGGTGCAATTGCTGCAATCGCGCATGGCTTCGGGAGACTATGATCTGGCTCAGGTTCATGCAGCCAGGCTGGACGAATTCGATTTCCTGTTCTCGAACACCTCGAGCACAAGTGGGGGAGGCTGCAGCCAAGATGCTGTTGCAGTTGATCCATGGTGAAACGCCAGAGCAAGCACAGCTTGATTTGGGTTTTGAGATCGTAGCAAGGCAAAGCACCTAGTTAGTCACACGAGGACTTCACTCAATTCAAAACATTAAGCAGCGGCTGGCCTTGCGACAATCGATTGATATTGTCTGCAATGCTTTGTTTTCTTCTTTGCACCGTACCTGTCGTCC
>JALQYS010000194.1 GCA_023254015.1 Paracoccaceae bacterium | reverse complement strand
GACATCGGCTGCCCTCCGCCCGTCTGCCTTGCCGTTCACGCGATTTTCGCCGCAGAAAGCCACGCGCTTCTGACTGCCGCCGCAGGTCGGATCGTGACAACGAATACGGTAACTCATGGGACAAACAAGATCGACATGGCGGCTGATATCGCCTCGTCCATCGCCGGTCTGTTGCGAGAAGCATAGGCCAAACTGGACGGTACTGGAAATTTGTGTGCTGGCAAAGCCAGAGCCAATTCTTCAAGAAATTCTGCCTTGGCATCGGGGTGCATTACTTCTGGCTTTACTCGTCACATGGAGGATTGCGAACAGCCCAAAAAGAAGATTTCGCGGCATTGCTGCATTCCATGTCGCAATCCCGATCGTTTGGACCGGCGGTGCTGCTACGCCCTGCGGCGATACTGCTGATTGTGTTGAAGCTTCATGAAAAAGTCCAGGACGATCAGGCAGCCAAGACCTGCTGCGAAGCAGAATTATGTGGACAACGAAAAAGAATCCTCAACGCCGGCAGGCGATGCAATCCAGTCCCGTGGCACACCAGCACATTAGGCCGGGCAAGACGAAAATGACAGGATTGGCACCCAAACATCCCCGCTCAATTCAGCCCACACGGCGTTCATCTTGCGAATTCCAATGTCAAGCTATAGCGCGCTGTCCCGTCACGATTTCTGGCGCATGACACCGCTTGACTCATCGGGACTCTGGTGTGACTGCCGGTTAGCGGCTCGGCACTTCCTTACCTTCTTCACTTCGTTCGAAGGAAGTGAAGATGGCAACCCCGGCGGCGAGATGATTGCACAAAAAATTTCATCGTTGCGAAATCGCAACACGGCAAGCGGCGCATGAATTTTCAATGTGTTGGCCGATTGCCCTTGAGAACAGGCCAGTCCTATTCTGCGGCCATGATGCTGAACACGATCTCTCACACCGCCCCTGCCGCTCGCCGGACCATACGCTGATCCACCCGGATCGGACGTAGGGCATCGTTCAGCAATCAGCCCTCCCAACCGAAGTCACCACCCCCGAATCGCCGACAGCGCTCAAGGCAATTCGGGGTCGCCTACCAGACCAAAACTCCGTTTCAGGTCGAAAACTTCTGAAAGATAGCTCCAAGCCGGTACCGCTGCAGCCGCCGTCTTCGGGGTGATCCGACAAGTTCTCGTCCTGACGCAGAGACCGCCGGTCGTGGTTCGATGCAGCAGAACCACAAGACCTGCGCCATGTCGGAAAAACAAAGAAACGAGGCGTTGTTTTTTCCCATAAGTGCCTGAATTTACGCCGTTTATTCCGTTTCTGAGGGCATGGCTATATAACCCCCGCAAGCCCGCTGGGCTCCGAAGAAAGAAGGACCAGACCATGAAGACCTGACCGGACAAGATACGAAAACACCGGAATGCGGCAAACATCCCGGTGCGATCGTTTCGAGGCAGACTGAAATCCACCAGCTTCAAGCACTGGCAAAGTAGCAAACCCTGCGCCCCGTCGCAAGGTTTCCGCCCGGACGACAGTCTCCTCACCCCATAGGCCTCCTTCGCGAAGCAGCTGACAGACCGACCCGGTCCCACCCTCAAAAAGTGGCGGACAGGGAACGGCCCCCTCATGCCCGCAACACGGAAGGATGCCCTGCCGGATCAGCTCCCAAGCTCTCCGGCGCGAGATCGCCAACGCCCGTTTCAGGGCGCGGCTTGAAACTCCATGAGGATGCAAATCCATGAACTCGAAGGACCGGGGTGGTTCCATCCATCCGCAATTTGAAATCGAAGACGACGGGTCGCACGGCGAAGCGATGGTCGACGATGCCACGACTGGGGAGCCGAATGACGAGCTCAGCTCGGTCGGGATGCTCTGTCAGGACATCCTGGTGACCATTGATCAAGTCACCGGCTTTCCGGACGCCTCGAAATCCGTGATCGGCAACCGTATCGGCAACATTCTGGCCATGTTCACCGAACAAGAGGACCGCCAACGGCAGGCCAAACGGAAAATCTCTGGACTGAAGGCTGATTTGCGCCGGGTCACCGAAAAGTTCGTCATGCTCCGGCAAGAGCATTTCGGGGTCAGTTCCGAGCAGGCAAAGGACGATCCTGATGATGATGACGACTTCATCCTCGACGACGAGGCCGAAGAAGCCGAAGAAAAACCCAAGGGCAAAAGGGCACGCAAAATCCCCAAGGATGCAACGCCGGTCGTGATCCACCATTACCCTGACAATCGCAGCTGCTGTACCTGCGGCTGCGAGATGCCCTCCATCAGCAACTGGAAAAGCATGCGGCTCAAGATCGTGCCGGAGCATGTGGAATACATCCAGGATGTCTACCACACCTGTGCCTGTAATCGCGGCCTGTGCAAAGAAAACAAGCCCGTGGCAGCCAAAGCCCAAAACAAGATCATGCGTGGCCGGGGCATGAATCTCGGCTTTGTGGTGGAAGCTGCGGCCCAAAAGTACTCCGAACACATTCCTACCTTCCGGTTGGAGCGGCGTCTGTTCAATGGCAACGTGAACCTTACCCGTCAGGCGCTTGGTCGAAATCTCGCTCATCTGGCGAACTGTCTCGATCCGGTCCGCCAGCAGATGTTCGCCCAGATGAAAGACGCCCACATGGTGCATATGGACGAAACCCCGGTTCGCGTTCTCGCTCCGGGCAAAGGCAAGTGCGATACTGGCCAGTTCTGGGTGATCTGCCACGACGAACGCTCCTGGAACCCCGAGGCGAAACCGGCCGTGTTTTATCACTATGCACCGTCCCGCGAGGGCCGAGTCGCCGAAGAACTGCTTTCCGGAGCTTCGATCAAGTATCTGCTGACCGACGGCCTCGCCGCATACAATAGGCTTTTCGATGGCGAGCGCTCCAACGATGCCATGGCGCCTGTCCGGTGCTGGGCCCACGCGCGGCGGAAATTTTATGAAGTCTCGCTCATGTCGAAAAGCAAGATGGCCGATCGGGTCGTCAAAATGATCCGGGCCATGTACGCCGTCGAGAAAGCTGCGAAAGGCCTGTCACACGAGGAGCGCGCCGCCATGCGCCAAGAGCGCAGCCTGCCGGTCCTGAATGCGCTTCACGCCGAATTGCTGAAGCATCAAGGCCAAGTTGAAGGGAAACTGAAGACCGCGATCAACTATACCCTGAAGGCGTTCGACGGGCTGCGCCGTTTCATCTTCGACGGGCGGCTGGAAATCGACAATAACCCTGTCGAACGCTGCATCCGCGGGATCGCTTTGACCAAAAAGAACTCTCTCTTCGCCGGCAATCATGAGGCGGCCCAGACCTGGGCAATCTATTATACCCTCATCGAAACGGCCCGGCTGAACCAGGTCAATCCTCGTAGCTACCTGAACTGGGTGACCAGCGAGATCGAGCGCCAGTGGGGCAACGTGGACTATAGCCAGCTGATGCCCTGGCACTGCCCGATCGGCCATATCGAAAACTGATCCGCAAAGCCCTCCCCGGTCATCCGGGGAGGGCACTCCGCCATGAACCCGAGATAGCCGGCCCCCGACAAAGGGCGCTGGCCCATCGGCGTTTCTGTTCGCGGAAACGGTGCGGGCCTCTGATATCGTCACCTGTCCGCCAGGATGCGCATCCGCTGTGACTCTGCCGAGCCCGTCGCGCATCAGGTGAGACGCTTCCTGGTTAGAAGACTTCCTTTCATCGCTTCTGCTCCCGGGTCTCTTCACCTTCCGCTCACCTGTCGGAACACTATTGGGAAACCTGCGTTGGCAGTGCGATCGCCGCTCGTAGCTGCTTCGACCACGATGGAGGTAGACCCTTTGGCCGAATCATTCCGAAGATTGCCTGCAGCTGGTTCCATTCGGCGGCAGGAATAAATCAATGTTCTAAGCGTTTCTGATGCCTTTGCACCGCTTACGATCATCGCGATCCTGCGGGAGCTGGAAGCGAGTGCGAAGACAGCGGAAGTTTGCCGCAGGCACGGGATCAGCGGTGCTACGTTTTACGCCTGGAAGGCGAAGTTTGGCGGCATGGAACCGTCCGATGCGAAGCGGCTGAAGGCGCTTGAAGACGAGAACGCCAAGCTGAAGCGCCTGCTCGCAGAGGCGATGCTCGACAAGACGGCCCTGAAGGATCTGCTCTCAAAAAATGTATGGTCCGCCCCGCTATTGCAAGGTTTTCGTGGGTGACGCACCGGCTTGCGTAAATGTATCCGGCCTCTGATCAGTCAGCCGCTTTTGGCGACAAGGCCTTGATGAGATCCGCCCCTCGGGTTCCAGATTAGTGGCGCGGGATCTTGTCCCGTTTTTTTTTGCGCGTGGCTTACCCTTGGTCGATCAACCGTTTGGTCATCACGTCCCCTGCAATTGGTTCTGCGGTGAAGCGGTCAGCTTAGGGCTGCCCCCTTCGACTGCAAATAGATAGTGCCCGGCCTGGTCAGGATGGCCCAGACAATCCGGGTCAGTTTGTTGGCCAGGGCGACGACGGCTTTGTTGCGGTGTGTTCGTGCTTCAAGCGCGGAGAGCCAGCCTCCGAGGGCATGGTTCGCGCGGTTCAGGTGCAGGAAGCAGGATCGTGCGCCGTGGATGATCAGCCGCCGGACATATCGGTTGCCGCGCTTGCTGATCCCCAGCAGGGTTTGCTTTCCCCCGGTCGAGTGTTCTGCCGGCACCAAGCCCAGCCATGCCGCAAGGTCTCGTGCCTTGCGGAATTGTCGGCCATCTCCTGCTGCAGCAACGAGCGCGGTTGCCCCAAGTGCACCGATGCCCGGAATAGTTACGAGGCGGCTGACGACCTCATGCTCGCTGGCATAGGCCTCGACCTTGGCGTTCACGGTTTTGATGCGCCCTTCGACATAGGCGAGGTCATCAAGCAGCTCTTCAAGCAGCCCCCGCATGGCAGGTGTCAGATCGCTCTCCACATTGGCCAGATGTCGACGGATGTCGGCATGGAAGCCACCCGCCCCGACTCGCATTGCCAAGCCGTATTCAAGGCAGAAGGCGCGCGCTTGGTTCATCAGCGCGGTTCTTTGTCCCACAAGCCGGTCGCGGATGCGGTGAAGCGCCTGAAGATCGACCTGCTCGGGCGTCCGCACTTCGACAAATCGCATGGTCGGCCGCGTAACCGCTTCGGCGATCGCCGCCGCATCGACGGTGTCGGTCTTGTTCGATTTGACGTAGGGCTTCACGAAACGCGCCGGGATGATCCGGGCATCATGCCCCATCGCAGCCAGCCGCCGCGCCAGCCATTGTGAGCCCGGACACGCCTCCATGCCGACCAGCACCTTCGGTGCCGCGTCAAAGAACGCCATCAGCGTGTCACGCGAGAACTTGACGCGCTGGATTACTGCTCCAGCGGAATTTAAGGCTACCACGTGGAACACCTTCTTGCCGATATCTATGCCGAAGACTGCAGTCTCGGGAATTGGTTTGGTTCGCATCCTTTCTATCCTTCTGTTTTTGCGATGCCGCAATACTGACGCTGGGGTGCGGGGCGGACCATCCCATTAATGGTGACGTGGAGCCATGGGAACGCCACTGGTCCGAGAGACCATGGCGACACCGCCAGGCGCGAGGCTGTCGCCCATCTCGAGCACAGCTACGAGATGAGCGAGCAGCGGGCGTGTTCCCTGATCGGGGCAGATCGGTCGTCGGTGCGATATCGGCACCGGCGCCCTGATGACCGCGAGCTGCGCGAGGTGCTGCGCAGGGCCGCCGAGACACATCGGTGGTTCGGCTATCGCCGTCGTCATTTGATCCTGCGGCGTGACGGCCATGTGCTGAACCGCAAGCACACGCAGCGGCTCTACCGCGAGGAGGGTCTGTCCGTGCGCCGGCGTCGCAGCCGGAAGCGGGCAATTGGAACGCGGGCGCCGCTGGTCACGGCAGCCATGGCAAACGCCTGTTGGTCAGTGGATTTTGTCCACGACCAGTTTGCCGACGGTCGCCGCTTCCGCATCCTGAACGTGATCGATGATGTCACCAAGGAAGGCCTGGCTGCCGTGGTCGACACCTCGATTTCAGGCCGCCGGGTTGCCAGAGAACTGACAGCCCTGATCGAGCGGCGAGGAAAGCCAGGCGTGATCGTCTCGGATCGACGAGGATCAGAAAACGATCCGGGGATCGTTTTCCCGAGGAGGGGCACCGAGTTCACCTCGAACGCGATCTTGGAATGGGCGGAGAAGATGCAGGTGACGTGGCACTATATCGCGCCCGGGAAGCCCATGCAAAACGGCAATTGCGAAGCCTTCAACGGTCGGATGCGCGACGAGCTGCTAAACGAGACCCTGCTCTTCGGCATCGACCATGCCCGTGATGCCGTGGCGCGCTGGACCCATAGCTACAACTCCGAGCGGCCCCATTCAGCCCTTGGATACCAAGCCCCGGCGGTCTTTGCCGCCCAACTCGCCGCAATGGGCGATCGGCTTCGCGCAGATGAACCGCTGCCCAGATCGCCCATTGCTCCGTCCGCGCAACCGCGCAAAGTTCAACAAAGGACTCTGGTCTCAGTCGGATGAGCATCGGGGGGCAGAGCGGCGGGCAGCCACATGTGCTCTCCTGTTATGAGGCCAACACCTTGCGCAGGTTATCGGCGGTCCAGGGTCTGCCGGTGGGGCTGGGCAGGCCCTCGGCGTTCAGGGTGGCGGCGGTTTTGGCCAGGCTGGCGCCTGAGAAGCGCAACTCGGTTGCGCGGGATACTGCCGCAGCAAGCCGGACGGGTTTGTCGGCGCTCCATTCGGCCTGCCGCCTGCGCCAGTCTTCGAAATGCGGGGCCGGGTCGAAGGGCTTGCCGTCGATCATCACCTCGTCGGGGTAAACCATCTCGAGCGTCAGGCCGAAGTGGCGCGCCTCGTCGCGGAGCGGTTTGTGGCTGCGCCAGTTTTGGACGGCGGCGAAATCCACGACCAGAACGGTGGCCTGATTTGCCCCGGCGAGGGCGGAGATGTCCTGCAGCGCCTCTTTCACAGCATCGCTGCCCCGGTCCGACGAAATTTCAAGAAACACGGCCTCATGCACCAACTCCATGCCGTTGGTCTTGGTATGGCGGCGGATCAGGGCACGCTGATAGCGGATGGTGCGGCTTTGCGCGGCGGCTTCATCGACGTTCGTAGACAGCTTGGTGAACCCTGCCCACGGTACCGGAAGGGTCCAATAAAACCCGATCGCCTTTTTCATCCTGCCCCTCCGATGCGGAAAAAACCGAGCTTTCCGCAGGCCCCATCGGCCCATGCCATTCTGGGCATATCGAAACAGATGAGGATGCCATGATCCAGACCCAGATTTCCTCGGCCACCCTGTTGCCGGGCGTTCTTGCCGCTGTCGCCGCCGCTGGCGCATTGATCCGGGCCGAGTTTCACCACCCCGGCGGCCCGCGCGGTTGGGGCAGCAAAGCGCCGGTGGATGCCGAGGTGGAAAACCTCTTGAAAACGCGGCTTCTCGCGCTTTTCCCCTGTGGGTGGCGCGGCGAGGAAACCGAGGCGCTTGCCGCCCGCGACGGGTGGGAATGGGTGGTTGATCCGCAAGATGGCACGGCGGATTTTCTGGCAGGTCATCGCGGATCTGCGGTCTCTGTGGCGCTGCTGCGGCAGGGTGATCCGGTGCTGGGGGTGGTGCATGCACCGCTGTGGCCGGATGACGGCGGCGAGATGATCGCCTGGGCCGAAGGTGCGGGCCTGTCCCGCAATGGACGCCCGGTTGTGCCGGAAACAGGCTTTGCGGCGCCGGTGTTGGCGGTAGGTCTTGCCGGTCTGATTGCGGCCCCCGGCCTGCGCGCGCTGGCGCTGCCCAGCCCTGCCTTCCGACTGGCCTTGGCGGCGGTAGGAGAGGTCGCCGCCGCGACCAGCCACACCCGTGGCCTTGCCGCATGGGATATTGCCGGGGGTCTTGCGCTGCTGAAAGGGGCAGGCAAGCGCGCAGTCGATCTGCATGGCCAACCGATCGATCTGCGGCGGGCTGCATTTTCCGGCATCATTGGCGGCGATCCTGTGGTGGTGGACCGCCTGTTGTCTGACCCGCCGCGCCATGTTGCGCTGCCTGCCCGTCCGGCCCTGCCCGCCGCGCGGGTGGCAGAGGCGGACTGGCTGGCCAAGGCGCAAGGGTGCCTGCTGGGCCTTTTGGCGGGCGATGCGCTGGGGTCGCAGGTGGAATTCCAGTCGGCATCCGAAATCGTCCGTCGTCATCCCGGTGGGCCGTGCGACCTGGTCGATGGCGGCACCTGGAACCTGATCGCCGGACAGCCGACAGATGACGGCGAAATGGCCCTGTCACTGGCAGGCGCCTTGCTGGCGGCGCGCAGGTTTGAGGCTGAGACGGTCGCCGCGGCCTATGTCGGCTGGCGACGTTCCGGGCCGTTCGACATCGGCTCGACAACCTCGGCCGGGATCGCCGCGCTGGAAAGAGGTGGGCGCGCGATATCGGACAGCCAGGCCAACGGCGCGTTGATGCGGGTGGCGCCGATTGGCATCGCCTGTGCCGGTAACCCCACCCGCGCCGCGGAATGGGCGGCAGCGGATGCGGGGCTAACCCATCCAAGCGCGGTGTGCCGTGCGGCCTCTGCTGCCTTTGCGGCGGCCTTGGCGGCGGGGATTGCCGGGGCCGATCACGCAACCATGGCCGAGGTTGCCATCTGCCATGCCAGCGACGCTGCCGTGCGTGCCTGCCTGCAAGCCGCCCGCCACAGACCCCCGGCAGACTATCAGCGCAATATGGGCTGGGTGCTGACCGCGCTGCAAAACGCCTTTTACCACTTGGCGGCCGGTCATGCGCTGGAACCGGCGCTAAGGGCGACCGTGGCGGCGGGGGGCGATACCGATACGAATGCGGCCATCTGCGGTGCCCTGCTGGGGGCAGCGCAGGGCAGGGCGGCGGTACCGCTGCGCTGGCGGAATGCGGTGCTGACCTGCCGCCCCGGCGGCCCCCATCCGCGCCCGGCTGCCCTTTGGCCTGACCGGGCCTTGTCGCTGGCCGAGGCGCTGCTGACCCTTGCACAGGAGAACTGAGATGACACCCGATACCCGGGGCGGGCTGCTGATCCGCCAGAACCACCAGATCCTGATGCGCGAATCCGCAGGTCATCAGGGCGGCTATGTCTGGACCTTCGCCAAGACCCACCCCGCGCCCGATGAGGCACCCCACGCCACCGCCCGCCGGGCCGCACGTGAACGTCTGGGCTGGGACAGCATGGTGCTGGGCGCGCTGGACGGGGTGTTTCCCGGGACCGCCTCCTCAACTGGTTTTTTCGTGCTGGGAGCGGTTGGGCGACCGGGCAAATACAGCGCCCGCACGGCGGCCACGCGCTGGGTCGATCTGGACGGGGCCGAAGATCTGATCCGCCAAAGCTGGCACCCGGTGGCGCGGGAGCGCGACCTTGCGGTGCTCGCGGCCCTGAGGGATTGGCTGGCGCGCAGCACATGGGACGATCGCGCCCCGGCCTGCGCCGCGGATTGGGACATTCACCCCCTGCCGAAGCAACGGCGAAAGCTGCCCCTGGATCGGACCTATGACGCCCGCGCCGCCGCACGCATAATCAAGGGCTTCATACCCGCAGAGATGGAACAGAAGTGGTTTGCCTGGTTCGATGGCACGGTGCTGCATCTGCACCGCAGCTGGACGGGGAACTGCATCTACCGTGTGGCCTTTGTCCCCGATCCGGTCGGCCTGCGTGCCGTCTTCGCCTGGGCGAACCGCGACCCCGCGCAATTCACCGAAACCGACGATGCTGCCGATGCGACGCAAGTGATCGCGCTGATCGACGATCTGTTCATCCACGCTGAGGATGCCGCGCCGGTCGATCACATCGCTAAACTGTTCTCGGTCCTGGACCAACCGAATTACCTTGGGTCCCCTGTGGTGGTGCGGGAGTTGTTGCAGGCCATGTTCACCGAAGCGGTCCTTTTCGCCAAGAGCGAGGGCAGTTACTCCGGCCTGCAAGAGGCGCTGGCGATCACGGAGCATCACTTCGCGCGCGATGAAAGCTACACCCGGATCACCGGATGGCACTGTGTGGAAGGTCTTGGCCGCACGCTGATACGCGTCTTCCCCATCCGCGAAGCATCGGAGGCGTTGGAAAGCAACATCCTTGACGCCTTGTTCGCGCTGTTTCTCAAAGCCCGAGACCTTGTTCTGGCCTTCGAGGCAGACCCCGCCGCAGATTGGCACAGCCATGGCCTGCAACAACTGAACGCCCTGCACGAATGGGCGGTAACCGTGTTTCTGGGCAGCAGCGATGTTCTGCACCCCGGCGTTACACTGGCCGATTTTGCATGGCAGGCGACACCCCAATGAACGGCAAAACTATCCAAAGAAGGCAGGAGACATCCGTTGATCCATGACATCATTCCGGACATTCACGCCGATCTTTCGCGATTGGAAAAGACGTTGCAGGCCCTCGGTTATCGTAACACGACCATCGCCGGTGAAACTCGCTGGCGTCCACCCGCGGGTCACCGGGCGGGGTTTCTGGGGGACTTCATCGATGCGGGCCCACAGAACCGCGAGGTACTGAAGATCGTTCGCAGCCTTCATGACGCGGGGGATGCCATTGCCGTCATGGGCAATCACGAATTGAATGCCATTCTGTACCATTCCCCAGGCGTGGCATGGGGCGCCGTTCAAGACGGCTGGATGCGCGCCCATACTGCCAAGAACCGCCAACAGCATGGCAGCTTTCTGGCCGAATATCCCGCTGATGACGACGCGCGCCGCAGCGTGCTCGCATGGTTTCTCAGCCTTCCGCTGGCACAGGATCTGGGTGATTTCCGCATCGTGCATGCCTGCTGGTCGGCACGCGCGCTGTCACTGATTGCGGACCGTCGGCCATCCCTAGCCTTGTCAGAGGCGGACTTGCAGGAAGTGGCGCTTGAGGAAACCGGCTTTGCCCGCGCGGTGGCGCTGACCGTCAAGGGGCCGGAAATCGACCTGCCGCCCGGCGCTGGCTTTCGCGATTTTCACGGCACCCGTCGCGGCAAGATGCGCCTGTGCTGGTGGCAGAACCATGGTCCCCAGACCTATCGCAGCGCCGCCCTTTCGGTACCTGATCCGATGGAGCTGCCCGATCGCCCGATCCCCGCGAGTGAAGGGGTGGAGTTCTACCCTGACATGGCCGTTCCGGTGTTCTTTGGCCACTATAAGTTGCAGGGCGATCCGGGGCCCGTCCTGTCGCGGCCGGGCAACGCGGTCTGCCTTGATTGGCCGGACCATGCGGTTTCGTGGCGCATCGGACGCGGCCAGTCGCGGGCTTTCAGATATGACTGAGGCCCGTGCGGAGAAACATGTGACATCTAAGCACCATCCGCGCCGCAATTAAGCACCATCCGCGCCGCAATCACCGCGAAGGTGTAAATTCAAACCGAGCTGGCGGGAAGCCTATCGGGCAAGCGAAAGGAAAGGCGAATGGCCACGAAGTTTGACAGGAAACTCAACCCCGGGCTGCTTACGGATGACGTCCTGCAGGCGACGCCGCTCTTGCAGCATCTGCTGGCCCTTTGGGCGCCTGCTGGCACCGATAGCCACGAGGGACAGGGCCTGCGCCTTGCGATCCGCGACACCTACGTGAATTTCTACGCGCAGGGCCAATCGTTGGCGCAAGTACGGTTTCCGCAGCGCGGGGCTGATTTCACCTTCCGTGTTCACAAGAAATACTGCGGACAGAAAAACCACGTTCATGACTATGTTTCGGCAGACGTTGGAACCTCTGCCAGCGAACTGGAAGCGTGGCGTGAAGCCGCCTTGTCGATCTCCAGCAAGAAGTCAGAAAAGGTGTTTGTCGACGAGTTGGTCGCGGCCAACGAGTCTGCCATCGACCTGGAGATGGCCTTTCCGGGGGCGGTAAACGACGAGGGTGCCAAGGCGGCACCACGGGCGGATCTGGTCTTGCTGGAACCTTGCACGGGTGGCCATCGAATTGTGTTCTGGGAGGCAAAGCTGTCGACCAACCCTGAAGCACGGGCGAAGGGTGAGGCTTTGCCTGAAGTTTCGCGGCAGTTGGAGAAATATCGGGTTTGGTTTTCCGACGAACGGCAATCGGAAGTGATTGCTGCCTATCGGAATGCCTGCAAGCTTTTAGTGCAATTTCATCGCCTCGCCAAGAAGGAGGCTCCCTTGGCCAAGACGATTACAGCAGTTGCTGCGGACGATGGTGGTTTGTCGATTGACCCGGCGGTGCGCTTGGTGATCGACGATCGAGGACTGGACAAGGACGGAAAGCCCGCCCCCCTCTCACCCACGTTTCTTGCCAATGGCCATGAGGACAAGCTGCGCAAGGCCGGAACCACACTGCAGGTGATCCGCCCGGGTGACAGCCTGCGGCTGCCGACGCTCGCATGACGCTGACCGTTACCGTTCACCGCGGCACCCGCCAGATCGGCGGCAGCGTCATCGAGATTGCCCATCCCGATGGCAAACGGTTGCTGCTGGATGCAGGCCAGGCCTTGGATATCGATGAAGGGGCGGAGGATCAGCTTCCGCCCACGCTGGATCTCACCAGACCTGCCGAGGTTTTGCTGACCCATGCTCATCTGGATCATTGGGGGCTTGTCCACAAACTGCCTGCTAACTGGCGGGTGCATTGCGGCAAGGCCACAGCCAAGCTGATCAAGGCGGCACCTTTTGCGGGCGCCGGGTTGCCGCATGAATTTCAGACTTGGGGGGCATCAGGCAAGCCTGTGAACATTGGCGCCTTTTGCGTTACCCCCTATCTGACCGACCATTCTGCCTTTGATGCCCATATGCTGCAGATCGATGCGGCGGGGCGGCGCGTCTTTTACACCGGCGATTTCCGCCGCCACGGCCGAAAATCAACGCTGGTGGACAAGCTGATGGCCAACCCACCCCGCGATGTCGATTTGCTGATTACAGAGGGCACCAACCTTGGCACGGACAAGCCGACCGTACGTGAATCTGAACTGGAGGCCGATCTCGTCGCGCGCGCCGGTCAGGTTCAGGGGCGCATCTTCGTGGCCTGGTCCGGGCAGAACATCGACCGCACCGTCACGCTTTACCGTGCGGCTAAACGGACGGGCCGCGATCTGATCATTGACCTTTATACAGCCGACATTCTGGACCAGATCGCAGAAGGCACCAAGCTCCCACGGCCGGGGTTTCCAAATCTGAAAGTGGTGATCACCCGCGCGTTGCGAAACCATTACGCCCTGTTGCGCGGCGAGGGGTTCATCGAACGTATGCTCCCCCATGCCATTGCCGCCGACAAACTGCAGGACAGCCGCGGCATCATCATGCTGCGTCAGGGGCTTGTGAAGGATTACAGCGCCAAGGGTGTGGTGCCGACGGTGCAAGACCTGTTCCTGTGGTCGATGTGGGACGGCTATCTTGCCAAGGGTGATAAAGCCTATGACTGGTGCAAAGCGGCTGGCACGCAAATGGACAAATTGCACACCAGTGGCCATGCCGCAACGGCAGACCTGATGGCCTTTGCCGCGGCCATTGCCCCCAAGGCGATTGTCCCGGTCCACGGGCAGAACTGGCACGCCCCGCCAGACGGTTTCGGCCCGATCTTGAACGCCACCGATGGCACTCCGATCCGTTTGCCATGACGCCAACCATCCTGCTCGGAGATATTCACGCCGATTTCGCGGCCGCCAAGCGCTTGATCGCGCGTGAGGAGGCGCGCGCCGGGCGGCGCCTGCCCTCCGTGCAGGTGGGCGACTATGGATTTGGCCATTGGTCCCCAAGGGAAAGACACGAGGTTGGAACATACTATGCGCTAAATCGGCGCCATCGCTTCTTGCGCGGCAACCATGACCGCTTGGAGGATGCCCAAGGTTGTGCAGGCTTCCTACCCGATGGCACGGTCGTTGGCAGCGTTCTGTTTCTTGGCGGAGCCGCAGGTGCCTCGCTTGGAATGGGGGAGACAGAAATACCGCCGCACGAGATGGGACAAATCTTGCTTGACCTTAAGCAGGCTCCATCGAAACCAAGCGTCGTCATAAGTCACGATGCGCCGCAGTTCATCGCCCAGCGGATCGCGATGGATGTGGCCAAGGGCTCGACTGGGTCGTCGCTTGCTTTGGCTGGCAACGCGGCTGGGAAAATCTCCACCAGCCGCACACAGACGTTTCTTGCCGAGGTATTTGCCATCGTCAGACCGCGCCTCTGGATATTCGGTCACTGGCACCACGCCTGGGCCTATGATGAAGGAGACACCCACTTTCGCGCAATGGGATTTCAGGAAGCCTTCACAGTTGCTCTACCCTGGAATTAATCCTGAGGTGTGAGCTCGGGGCAACCCGGAATGAGTTGGAACGACTGGTGGCGGAAAGGCTTCTGATCCCGCGCCTGCAAGACGAGAGTGTCAGGTTGCATTGGAGCCTGACCGAGGTCATGGCGCTGCTGTCAAACCTTTCTGTCCGTGCTACCCCGATCGGCGCAAGCGATCCGGGTTGGGAGCCCTTACTGCATTCCTGTACGCGCAGCCAACGGTCGCTTTCGATATTGCTGGATGCGGTTGACAGCGTGACATTGTCTCTTGCTTCGGTCGGCAACGGTTTTTCAGATCTTCGGTTACGCAGGGAAGACGTCGACCTTCTGTTCTGCAAGTCGGAAGTTCCGGAAACAGAGGCCCTCATCCCGGCAACGGCGTTCGGCATCTCCATCGGAATTCAGGACAACGGTCGCTTCCGCAAACTGATTGATGCTGGCCATACACCCGCAACGCGGAGAAGAAATCCCCGGACGGGCCTCGAGAATATTTACATGACCTCAGCCGATGTAGCCGCGTTTCACCGCCGGTTCGTGAAGGTACCTTCCCTTGCCGCCGAAACCGGCCGGACGATTTTCGAGATTCGTGCGGATCTGAAGCGTGCAGAGGTGCCGGTCTTTGCGCCGGAAGGACAAGATTTCGGGCGCTTGTTCCTTCGGGAGGCGGTGGAAGCTGCCTTGTCGCCGAAAGTCGACCGCAGAACTTGATCCGCACTGTGTCGGCGCCATGCAGGCCCGTAGGTTCAGGATCGGTTCCCATGAGAGACTGTAAAATCATTGAAAATCAGAGTGATGCGAGGTTGGCCGCAGCAATCTTCCTATGGATTGTAAAAACCCTATTGACTCGGGTGAGCACGAAAAACACCCAAAGCGAGCACGCTTATGGTGTATCGTCAACTTTGCTGAAAAACCATAAGCGTGCTCACCTAGGCGATTCGAATCGAATAAAGCCTCAAAATATCATTATTTATCAATGGCTTGATGTTGTAGATTCGGGCGTGCGAGCATAAGCGTGCTCGCTCACACCATAAGTGTGCTCACCCCCGTGTTTGGATGTGCCTTGGAAAGCAAGAAGCCCGCCGAAGCGGGCTTTCAGATTTCGCTGTCCTACTGTTTGCAATGGCTCAACCTTGGGTCATGAGTCTCAAGACTTCAGCCGGGGAGAATGCCTCCTCATAGTCGTCCACCGAAAATGGGGAAAATCCCAAAGGGATTCCGGTCTTTCGCGCAAATGCCTTTTCAAAATAGGAGATGTCGATTTCGGTTTGGCCGTCCAGCTTGCACAGGGTCAACGCCTCAATGAGCATTTCGATCACCAGTCCCCAGCGGTGCCCATTTGCAAAGGCCAGTCGTTCATAGAAATCCTTCTTCGCAAGAGGTTCGAATTCGATATCGCCATGGTCGGCATAGGCAAAGCAAAGATTGTTCACCTCGGCCATGTCTTTGGGGTATTGAATCAAGCCGAAATGGACCGGTTTAAGAAGCTCCCGTAGCTGATCGTAACCATTTACGAAGCCCGCCAAGGCAGGCACACCGGACAAG
This sequence comes from Paracoccaceae bacterium, assembly GCA_023254015.1. Classification (GTDB taxonomy): domain Bacteria; phylum Pseudomonadota; class Alphaproteobacteria; order Rhodobacterales; family Rhodobacteraceae; genus Tabrizicola_A. The sequence continues at coordinate 1,087 of JALQYS010000194.1, read as the reverse complement.
ATAAGTACAAACGGCCAGTGCTTGTTCTTGCAAAGGGATTTGAATCCGTCCAACACCTTGTCATTCGTTATCTTGCCCGTCTCGGTAAACATGTGCTGGCATTCATCGAAGTGAATACCGATTACCCCCTGCAGGCGAGCCTGTTTAACGACCTCGTTCCAGATGTAGCTTTGGTTTCTTTGGGCGGCCATCGGAAATCCCAGGGAATCCAGTACCTCGATGCCAAGGTCTTTCCAGCTGAGCATGCCGGACAATGTGCATTGGACAAATCGAGCGGGAAGCCCATCGGGCAACCGGGTTCCACTGGTATTGAAGCTTTCGATTGCGGTGTTGATCTCCTTTGTCTTGCCGGTCCTCGACTCACCTGTGACGTACAATCCTCTTGCCTCAAAGGGTTTTCCAGTATCGCGCTTTGCGAGATAATCGGTCACGACATTGTTGATCTCAAAGTCCAGTTCTTTCCTGCGTGGAAGGGGGTAATGGCGCTTTAAGAACCGGGTGAGAATTTCACGTTTCTGCTGGTTTACGAAGGTCATTCAAGCCTCTTGGGATTTTTGGGACGCCCCAGATAATCCGGGGAAATTTCCTGCGCTGGCGGCTTCTCGGTATCGGGCATTTTGCGCTTCTGCGCTTCAAACTTCGAAGTCTGATGTTGAAATATTTCGGCCGAAGGTCCCGGTTGTTCTATCTGGGAATCGGCAACATTTTCATCGGCTTCGGGCTCCATTGCCGTGGCCTCGATGATCGCATCATCGCCAGAGAAATCGAATACCATGCCTTCAGGCCTCTCCGCGGTAATCTGACCTGCGGGAACAGTGCCGGGAATAGCTTTCGACCCCACAAGGCGGCTGCCGCGAAACACTTCACTGGCTTTCCTCTTGATTTCTGCTTGGGTCTGATAGCTGCGTGCGAGGCCTTTTTCGACGCCGATAGTGTCCAAGAAATTCGCCCGCGTGCGGCGAACTTTTGCGAGCCGATCTTCGTGGATTTCGGTAACTGTGGGGTTTTCTTTCCGATACTCCATCACGAGGTTGAGAGCCTCGTTGATGCTCAGGTCAGCGAAAGCGGTTGTTTGCAGATCGACCTT
>JALQYS010000114.1 GCA_023254015.1 Paracoccaceae bacterium | reverse complement strand
TGTCAATCGGCATCCAATCGGGCCCCCTGATCGGCGTCCAAAAGGGCCCCCTCTGGCGTGACGGGAGCTGGCCCGAGGCGGCGTAGCTTTCCAGCTTGCGCAGCCGTCTCGGGCCAGCGTTTCAGTCTGGCTCAGACGCGGGTTTTGAGGCGCCAGCTTTCGTTGCCGGTTTCGACGATGTCGCAGTGATGGGTGAGGCGGTCGAGCAGCGCGGTCGTCATCTTGGCGTCACCGAAGACCGTCGGCCATTCCCCGAAGGCAAGGTTGGTGGTGACGATGACCGAGGTCTGTTCGTAGAGCTTGCTGATCAGGTGGAACAGGAGCTGCCCGCCGGACTGGGCAAAGGGGAGATAGCCCAGTTGGTCCAGGATCGACGAGGATCAGGAAATGATCCGGGGGATCATTTCCCCGAGGAGGGAAGTCGAGGCGCATCAAGTGTTCGGCCAAGCGGCCGGCGCGACCGGCACGGGCTTCAGCCTCCAGCTTGTTGACCAGGTCCACGACGTTGAAGAAGCGGCCACGTGCCCCGTTGCGGAGCGAGCCATTGTTCGCCATTGGTCCGAGGACAATGGCGAGCGCCCGCGCGATGCCGACGGAGATGTGGGTCTTGCCCGTGCCCGTCCCGCCGACCAGCACGACGTTGCGCTGCTGGTTCAGGAACTCCCCCCGCGCCAGATCGCGAACCAATGTCTCGTTGATCGGCGTGCTGTCGAAGGTGAACTCCTCGATCTCGCGGGCGAAGGGCAGCTTGGCGACGGTGATCTGGTATTTGACCGAGCGCGCGCTCGCCATTGTTCTTGAACCAATGGCGCACAATGGCTCGCTCTCATTGATCTCGGCGGCCAGGAGGTCGCCGACCACCTTCTGGGGTTCGTGCTGTCGCCGGATGGCCGTCGCCATCAATTCGTCATAGGCTGCCCGCATGCCGAAGAGCTTGAGGTCGGCCATCGCGGCAAGGATCTCGGCGCGTTCCATCATCCGGCCCTCCGCGGCAGGTCATATCGCGAGCAATCCGCGACCGGTTCATGGGCAAGGCGCAGCGCGGGCGATGTCAGAAGCAATGGCGGCGGTGTCGGGTCGCGGCGGCGTGCCAGGATGTTGAGGATGACATCGGCGGAATGGACACCCTGTGCGATGGCCTCTGCACAAGCGGCCTCCACCGCAGGAAGGCCTTCGGTCAGAACAGCGGCGAGGATATCGACCATCCATTGGCCGATAGGCGAATGGAACATTCGCCGTTAGGCTGGCGATCGCCGTCATCAACGCCCTTCAGCTTGCGGCGCACCTTCTCCAGGGCGCCGGGCAACACCCAGTCCTTGAAGGGCGCGTTCGCCATGAGCCTCGGACCAGTGGCGGCACTATGGCTCACTGCGCAGCGCCCCGGGCTTGCGCACCAGGACCGGCACATAGTGCCAAGGATCGTAGATGGTCCGACCCCGGCCAAAACAGCGGGGGTGATCACCGACGAGGCGACCGTCCTGCCGGATCTCGATGCGTTCGGCATAGGCCCGGATCTCGACCGGACGACCCACCGCGCTGGCCATCACCGAGTATTTGTTCCTCAGGGAATTGATCCCCCGGATCAATTCCTGATCTTCGTCACTGTCGAACCGCACGAGGCAGGTCTTTGACACGGCGGCTGGCACGGAATGGAAGCCGTCGAAGCGCCCGGCATAGGGCACGAGCTGCGGACGCTCCGCTTCGAACACTTCCCACACGGTCCGATCCGTCATCTCGGGATGCGGGTTGGCCTTGGCCCAAGCGATGCACTTATCGATGAGCAGGGCGTTCAGCTCCTCGAAGCTCTTCACCCGCAGGCGCGGCGAGAAGAAACGCTGGCGGACGGTGCCGACATGGCTCTCGACCTGTCCCCCTCGCCAGCGGTCTCGAACCGATGGCGACACGCTGGCTCGACCCAGCCCGAAGCCGGGGTGCAGGCGACCGGGTCCACGAGATAATGGCCACACATCTGAAGGAAGCGGCGGTTGTAGGCCCGGTTCTTCCCCACGAAGATCGCATCCACCGCCGTCTTCGTTCGGCCTGGCCTCGGACCCATGGCGGCCAAGCCTCACTGTCGTAAATCCCACGCGTGCAGGTGCCTTTGAAGAAGGCGAAGGCCCGGTCATGGGCGTCGAACATCGAAGCCATCGTGGCGCCATCGGTCCGAGCCCGATGGCTGAGGCTCCTGCGTCTCGCGCGGATAGGCCCGGACGAAGAACATCCGGCTGTGGCAGAGCCGGACGTGGGCTACCTTCACCGTCATGGTGACGCCGTCGATCAGCACCACCTCGTGGCTCCGGGAGTGTCTGAAAGTCTGTGTATCTGACCGGGCCCACGCGGTTTTCAGATACGGTCAGGCGTCGAAGCGCCCGGCGAACATTATGGCCAGCTGATTGCGGGCCGCAACCCATTCCCGGACCGCGCGGCCGCCCTTTTCGA
>JALQYS010000207.1 GCA_023254015.1 Paracoccaceae bacterium | reverse complement strand
GTTCGTGAGGGGTTTCTTGTATTCTACTTATTTGATTAAATGCTGAACCAATTTCGTCATCATAATGTTCAGTTACAATGTCATCGATTTCTTTTTCTGTGCGACCATATAATATATAATTATACGGATATGAGGACCATGCACGAGTATTTTTTGTGAAATTTTTGAGCATTATTTGAATACTTTCAACTTTGAACTTCCAACCATCTGCTGTGACTCCTACTCTAGATTTAACTAGATAGTAGTTGATTGCTCCCTTAAGTTCATTTTTTATTGAAAGACCGCTGTATGTATTGCAACCGATGAACATCGCCCAGAAGTGGAGCTTGCCCGCCCATTCCGGATACTGACGGCCCGAGAACTTGCCGATCCAGAAGTAGATGCCAGCGAAGATACCGAACACGGCGCCCAGGCTCATCACATAGTGGAAGTGCGCCACGACATAATAGGTGTCATGGTAAGCCCGGTCCACCGGCGCCTGGGACAGCACGATCCCGGTCACGCCACCGACGGTGAACAGGAACAGGAAGCCGAAGGCCCAGAGCATCGGAGTTTCAAAGGTGATCGAGCCGCCCCACATGGTGGCGATCCAGGAGAACACCTTGATGCCGGTCGGCACCGCGATGACCATGGTGGCCAGCATGAAGTAGGACTGCTGGGTCAGCGACATGCCGGCGGTATACATGTGGTGCGCCCAGACCACAAAGCCCAGAACGCCGATCGCCACCATTGCATAGACCATCGGCAGGTAACCGAAGATCGGCTTGCGCGAGAAGGTCGAGATGACCTGGCTGATGATGCCGAAGGCCGGGATGACGATGATATACACTTCCGGGTGGCCGAAGAACCACAGGATGTGCTGGTAAAGCACCGGGTCACCACCGCCCGAGGGGGTGAAGAAGGTGGTGCCGAAGTTGCGGTCGGTCAGGAGCATGGTGATCGCGCCCGCCAGAACCGGCAGCGACAGAAGGATCAGCCACGAGGTGACAAAGATCGACCAGCCGAACAGCGGAACCTTGTGCAGGGTCATGCCCGGCGCGCGCATGTTCAGGAAGGTGGTGATCATGTTGATCGCACCAAGGATCGACGAGGCGCCCGACAGGTGGACGGCGAAGATCGCCAGGTCCATCGCATAGCCGCCCTCGGCCGTTGTGGTCAGCGGCGGGTAAAGAACCCAGCCCACGCCCGCACCCGAGCCAAGGCCCGAGGTCAGGTCACCGTTGCCGCCGGGGGCGAGCATCGAGGCCACACCCAGCGAAACGCCCGCGACATACATCCAGTACGACAGGTTGTTCATCCGCGGGAAGGCCATGTCCGGAGCGCCGATCTGCAGCGGCATCAGATAGTTGCCGAACCCGCCGAACAGGGCCGGAATCACGACGAAGAACATCATCAGAACGCCGTGATAGGTGATCATGACGTTCCACAGGTGCCCGTTCGGGGTGCAGACGTCCGCCGTGGCGACGAAACGTGCGCCTTCCTGGCACATGTACTGCACGCCCGGCTCCATCAGCTCAAGCCGCATGTAGACGGTGAAGATCACCGAGATCAGACCGACGAGACCGCCGGTGAACAGGTAAAGGATCCCGATGTCCTTGTGGTTGGTCGACATGAACCAGCGGGTGAAGAACCCGCGGGTATCATGGTCGTGGCCATGAATGGCTGCGTCTGCCATTGGCGTCTCCCGATTATGTGTTCCCATTGGGCGCAGAAGGCATGCCTCGGCGCTTATTATACGAAGTCTTTAGAACGCCGGCCGGGGAACGGCAATCAAAGAGTTTGATGCAGATCAAGAAATCATGTCGCACCCGGCGCGGTTGCCCGGCCATGCAAAAGGGCGGCCCGACGGGCCGCCCCCAGTGCTTTTGCGGTCTGCGCAGGTGCGCCCCGGCCTTACTTGATGGTCGCCAGATAGGCCGCCACATCTTCGCCGCCCTTGGACAGCTTGAAGGTCATTTTCGACTTGGCGCCTTCACCCGCGCCATTGTTCTCAAGCCAGTCGCCCGGATCTGCGACATAGGCGGCCAGCGAGGCCTCGTCCCAGACCTTGCCCGCGGCGCCGACGGCGAGGATCGATTCGCCGTATTTGAAGTCGGCCACGCCGGCCACCGGACGGCCGACGATGCCGCCAAGGTTCGGGCCGGTCTTGCCGCCCTTGACCACTTCGGTGCCGTCGGTCGCCACGATCGAATGGCAGGCCTTGCATTTCTTGAACTCGGCCTCTCCGGCCGCAGGGTCGGCCGCCAGAGCCGGGGTTGCCAGCATCAGGGCTCCGATAGCCGAAAGAAGAGTGAACTTGGTCATCTTGTCCTCGCAGGGGTTGGGTAATCGAGTCGCGTCCCTCGGTCCTTTCATGGATTTTGACCGGATGTTATGCAATAGCAACCGGTGTCACACCGGGTCTTGTTGTCTTTTTTGCGTCGCCCTGGCTCATTCGGGAAACGCAAGACGCCCGCCGAAGGGGCGGGCGTCAGGAGCGCGATGGGCTGCGGTCAGCGCGGGGTGTTGTTGCGCGGCTCGCCGCCCGGGAAGGCCGAGGCGTTCACCGCATCGCCCAGCTTGAGGCCAAAGGCGGCGCGGTCGCGCGGGGCCAGCTGGCTGGCCGGCAGCTCTTGCGGTGCGCCGACGGTGGCCACGACCGTGGCGCTGCCATAGTCGCGGATGTCCTGGCCGGTGGTCAGTTCGATCTGACGCTGGCCGAGGCCCTCGGCGGGCGAGACATTCGCGGCGAAGGCGCCGGAGGCGGCAACAAGCGACAGGGCGGCGGCGGTGAGAACGGTTTTCATGACAGGGTCCTTTTTTGATGTGCCGCCTGCGATTCTGGCGGCAGGAATTGTGCGGATATGGAGGCTCAGCGGGCGTTGCTGACCGGGGATGCCGTGCCCGAGAAGGACGAGACGGTCACAACGTCGCCGGCTTTGTAGCCACCTTTGGCGCGGTCGCGCGGGGCCAGTTGGCTGGCCGGCAGCTCTTTCGGTGCGCCGACGGTGGCAACGGCGGTGGCGCTGCCATAGTCGCGGATGTCCTGGCCGGAGCTCAGTTCGATCTGGCGCTGGCCGAGGCCT
>JALQYS010000597.1 GCA_023254015.1 Paracoccaceae bacterium | reverse complement strand
AGCTGCGTTTTATCGCCAATCTCGGCAAGAGCGACGACGCCAGTTGATACGAAGAGGGATTCCATTCTTTGATCCTACCGCGCACCCCAAAGAACAACTCTTGTTGATTTGGTGCATTTTTTGCTTACATTCGGTGCGATTCTTAAAAGGCGCACAAAAGCGCACCAAATAAGCACAAATCATCCAAGGAAAAACAATGGACGCACTGAAACAGGGCGCTGACGCTCTATTTATTCTGCTCGGAGCCATCATGGTGTTGGCCATGCACGCAGGCTTTGCATTTTTAGAGCTCGGCACGGTTGCGGGCTATTTCGGCGGCTGGACCGATGAAATCCTGATGCGGATCACCGACATCTTTCTGGCCTTCCCCAAGCTTATCCTGGCGCTGGCGCTGGTGGCTGTCCTTGGCCCCGGCATGGAAAACGCCATTCTGGCCATCGCGCTGACCTCATGGCCGCCCTATGCCCGCGTGGCGCGGGCCGAGACGCTGACGGTGCGCAATTCCGACTATATCGCGGCGGTGCGGCTGCAGGGCGCGTCAAGCCCGCGCATCATCCTTGGCCATGTCATGCCGATGTGCCTGCCCTCGGTCATCATCCGCGTCACGCTGGATATGGCGGGGGTGATCCTGATCGCCGCCGGTCTGGGCTTCCTTGGCCTTGGTGTCCAGCCGCCGCTGCCCGAATGGGGGGCGATGATCTCGGCGGGGCGCAAGTATCTCTTCGAACAATGGTGGGTCGCCACCATGCCCGGCCTTGCGATCTTCATCGTCTCCCTCGGCTTCAACCTGTTGGGTGACGGGCTCCGCGATGTTCTGGACCCAAGGAGTGCGGGAAGATGAGCCTTCTCAGCGTCAAGAACCTGCGCGTGACCTTCGACACCGAGGCGGGGCTGGTCGAGGCCGTGCGCGGCGTGTCGTTCGACCTTGGCCGCGAACGGCTGGGGATCGTGGGCGAAAGCGGCTCGGGCAAGACGATGACCGGGCGGGCGGTGCTGCGGCTGATCCGGCCTCCGGGCAAGATTCAGGCCGACAGCATGGTGTTCGATGGTCAGGACCTGATGCAGGCCAGCGAAGCCGCGATGCGCGCGCTGCGCGGCCCCCGCATTGCCATGGTGATGCAGGACCCGAAATATTCGCTGAACCCCGTGATGAAGGTCGGGGCACAGTTGATGGAGGGGCTGCGCCAGCGCGACCGGCTGTCGCGCGCCGAGGCGCATGACAAGGCGATTGCCGCGTTGCAGGCCGTCCAGATCCGCGACCCCGAACGCGTGATGGAGGCCTATCCGCACGAGTTGTCGGGGGGCATGGGCCAGCGGGTGATGATCGCCATGATGCTGATCCCGAACCCCGACCTTCTGATCGCGGACGAGCCGACAAGCGCCCTGGACGTGACCGTTCAGGCAGAAGTTCTGGCCATTCTGGACGGACTTGTGCGCAACCGGGGCATGGGGCTGATCTTCATTTCCCACGATCTGCGGTTGGTCGCGCGGTTCTGTGACCGGGTTCTGGTGATGTACAAGGGCAAGATCGTGGAAGAACTGGCCGCGAAAGACCTGATGCAGGCGAAACACCCCTATACTCAGGGGCTGCTGAACTGCCTGCCCCGGATCGGCGGGCCCCGTCAGCCCTTGCCGGGGCTGGACCGCAACGCGGCCTGGGCGGTGTGACATGGCGTTGATCGAGATCGACAACCTCTCTGTCACCTTTCTGTCCAAGGGCCACAAGGTGCCCGCGGTCAAGGGCGTGTCCCTGTCGGTGGCCGCCCGCGAAAGCTTTGGCCTTGTGGGCGAAAGCGGGTCGGGCAAATCCACCATCCTGCGGGCAATCTGCGGGCTGGCGCCGGTATCGGGCGGCACGATCCGCATCGATGGCCAGACCCTGCCGCGCCACCCCGGTCCGGCCTTTGCCCGCAAGGTGCAGATGGTGTTCCAGGACCCCTACGCCAGCCTGCACCCCCGCCACACCAACGACCGCACCCTGTCAGAGCCTCTTGCGATCCATGGCATCGGCGACACCGACGCCCGCGTCATGCGGGCGCTGGATGATGTGGGCCTGCCCCGCAGCTTTCGCTTCCGCTTTCCCCATCAGCTGTCGGGCGGCCAACGCCAGCGGGTTGCCATCGCCCGCGCCCTGATGCTTGAACCCGAAATCCTGCTTCTGGACGAACCGACCAGCGCGCTGGATGCCAGCGTGCAGGCCGAAACCCTGAACCTTCTGAACCGTTTGCGGGCAGAACGCGGGCTGACCTTCCTGATGGTCAGCCACGATCTGGCTGTGATCGACCACATGTGCGACCGGGTTCTGGTGATGCAACATGGCGCGGCGGTTGAAGAGTTGACCCGTGACCAGCTGGCCAGTGCCCAGATGAAAACCGACTACGCCCGCAGCCTGTTTGCGGCAAGCGCCGACCGGATGCTGGCCGGCTGAAAGGACAAGAGATGATTCCCGTTTTCGACGGCCATAACGACTTTCTTCTGCGCCTTTACGAACACCCCGCCCAGCGCGAGGCGCTGTGGCTGACCGGCGGCAAGGAAGGCCATCTTGACCTGCCCCGGATGAAGACGGGCCGCTTTGCTGGCGGCTTTTTCGCCATCTATATCCCCTCTCCCATCGCCCATGACGCGCCAGACTATATGGAGGCGATGGAGAACCCGCCGTTCTCGCTGCCCTTGGCCGACCTGATCGACCATCACACCGCCCAGCCCATCGCGCTGGCCAAGGCGGGCCATCTGATGTGGATGGAGCGGGTCTCGAACGGGGCGTTCAAGATCTGCACCACAGCCGCCGAACTGCGCGACTGCCTGTCCAAAGGGGTGATTTCTGCCATCCTTCACATGGAGGGGGCCGAGGCGATCGACCCCGATCTGGACGCGCTGCATGTGTTCCACGCCATGGGCCTGCGCTCGCTGGGGCCCGTCTGGTCACGGCCCACGATCTTTGGCCATGGCGTGCCCTTCGCCTTCCCCTCGGGCCCCGATACGGGTGATGGCCTGACCGAGGCCGGCAAACGGCTGGTGCGGGAATGCAACCGGCTGAAGATCATGCTGGACATGAGCCATATCAACGAAAAGGGCTTTTGGGATGTGGCCGGGCTGACCGATGCGCCGCTGGTCGCCACCCACTCCAACGCCCATGCGGTGACGCCATCCAGCCGGAACCTGACCGACCGGCAACTGGCCGCGATCCGGGAAAGTGGCGGCATGGTGGGGCTGAACTATGCCACCTCGTTCCTGCGGCGCGACGGCCGGCAGTCCGCCGACATGGGCTGGGAAGATGTGCTGGCCCATCTGGACCACCTGTTGGAGCATCTTGGCGAAGACCACGTCGGCCTTGGGTCAGATTATGATGGCGCGACGATCCCGGTCGGGATTACCGATGTGGCGGGCCAGCAGAACCTTGTGCAGGCCATGCGCGACCATGGCTATGGCGAGGCGCTGTTGCGCAAGATCGCGCATGAGAACTGGTTCCGGGTGCTGGAGCGGACCTGGGGCGCGTGACAGCGCCCCTTAGCCCGCCGCGATCATCGCGGCGGCCTTTTCGGCAATCATGATGGTCGGCGCGTTGGTGTTGCCGCCGATCAACAGGGGCATGACGCTGGCATCCACCACCCTCAGCCCCTGAAGGCCCCGCACCCGCAATTGCGGATCCGTCACCGCCAGATCATCCTGCCCCATCCGGCAGGTGCCAACCGGGTGATAGATCGTATCGGCATGGGCGCGGATTGCCGCCTCTAGCCCCGCATCGCTGCCGTCATGGGGATAAAGCCTGCGGCCTTTCCAGGGCGCAAGATCGGGCGCATCCAGCATCGCCTCGACCAGGCGCGCGCCGCGCATCAGGACGGGCAGATCGTCGGGGTGGGACAGGAAGGCCGGATCGATCTGCGGCGCGTCGGACGGATTGGCCGAGGCCAGCAAGACCTGCCCGCGCGATTTCGGCCGCAAGACGCAGACATGGGCGGAAAAGCCATCGGCCAGATGCAGCCGGCGCATGTGCTGATCGACGATGCCAACCACGAAATGGATCTGCAGATCGGGGCGCGGCTGATCGGGGGCAGAGCGGAGGAAAGCCCCGCCCTCGGCCATGGGGCTGGCGAACAACCCCTCGCCGGTCTTGCGCCAGTGCAGCGCCGCCTTGCCCAGCCGCAGCAGCCCGCGCGGGTTCAGCCCCACGGTATCGGGCCGCAAGGAGTGGTGGCTGATGGTAAAATCCAGATGATCCTGCAGGTTTTGCCCCACGCCGGGCAGATCCTGCACAACGCCGATGCCATGGTCGCGCAGATGACCCGTGGGCCCCACGCCCGACAGCATCAAGAGCTGGGGCGAGCTGAAAGCGCCCTGCGCGACGATCACCTCGCGCCGGGCCCTGATCGTACGGCGGGTCAGCCCGCGCCGGATGATGACTCCGCTGGCGCGGAGGCCGTCAAACGTGATCTTTTCCGCCCGAGTGCGGGTCAGGACGGTCAGGTTCGGCCGCTGCAACGCCGGGTGCAGACAGGCGGCAGCGGCCGAACAACGCTCGCCCTTGCGGGGGCCGGTGTGAAACTGCGTCACCTGATAAAGCCCGGCGCCATCCTGGGTTTCCCCATTGAAATCAGGGGTTTCTGGCACCTGCACCGCCGCCATCGCCTGCACAAAGGCGCGGGAAATCGGCCGGGGATACAGCTGGTCGCCCACCTGCAGGGGGCCATCCTGACCATGCAACGGGCCGGGCCGGGCGTTGCCTTCGGATTTCAGGAACCAGGGCAGAACATTGGCCCAGTCCCACCCGGTGGCGCCGGCATTCGCCCAGTCGTCGTAATCCGACGGGTGGCCGCGCAGATAAAGCATGGCGTTGATCGCAGAGGACCCACCCAGCGCCTTGCCCCTTGGCTGAAACCCGCGCCGCCCGTTCAGGCCGGGTTGCGGCGTGGTCGCATAGGCCCAGTTGTGCAGCGGCGGCCGCCCCGAGACCATGGCCGCGACCAGCGCTGGCGCGCGAACAAGAATGTCGCGCCCCATGCCGCCAGCTTCGATCAGGCAGACGGAAACCGCCGGGTTTTCCGACAATCGGGCGGCAAGCACCGATCCGGCCGAGCCGCCACCGCAGATGATGTAATCGAAGTCCATGGCGCCAGCCTAAGCGCGCGCCATGAAAAGGCAAATGTGACGTAACGGCCCCCTCGTCGGGCGACTTCGTCTTCTCCTCGGCTCCGCGACGAGCGACGAAGTCGACGAGGAGCCTCAGGCCCGCAGGGTGCCGCCGGTGGCCTTGGTGACCTTGTCGATGATCTTCTTCGACACGGCCTCGATATCGGCCTCGGTCAGGGTCTTGTCGACCGGTTGCAGGCGCACCGTCAGCCCGATCGATTTCTTGCCGGCCCCCATCTGTGCCTCGGCCTTGTCGCCGGTGAACTGGTCGAACGCCCGCACGCTGTCGATCAGCGCCTTGTCGGCCCCGGCTGCGGCGTTGACGGCTGTCAGCACCTCCACCCCCTTGTCCACCACAAAGGCGAAGTCACGCTCCACCGCCTGCAGGTCGGAAATCGCCAGCGCGGGGCGGGTTGGGGTTTTTACCTTGGGCTGCGGCACATTGGCCACCAGCACGGTGAAGGCCATGGCCGGGCCTTTCACGCCCATTTCGGCCAGAACCTTGGGATGCACCTCGCCAAAGGTCGCCATGACATTCGGCCCAAGGCCGATGACGCCCGACCGACCCGGGTGGAACCATGCGGCCACTTTGCGGCTGATCTGCACCTTGGCGGGCGCGCCAAGCGCGGCCAGCACCGCCTCGACATCGGCCTTCACGTCGAACACATCGACCGGACGGCGGCTGCCATGCGGATCACGCGCGGCGCTTGCGCCGACCAGAAGCCCCGTGGCCTGCAGATGCTGCTCTCCCGGTTCCCCGCCGTGGAAGGCCGGGCCGATTTCGGCCAGCGCAAGGTCCATGAAGCCGCGCGCCTGGTTGCGGGCCGCCGCGCGCAGAAGGCCGGGCAGAAGATCGGGCCGCAGGTGCGTCATTTCGGAAGAAATCGGATTGTCCACCCGCACGGCATCCGTGCCGCCGCCAAACAGCTTGGCCGCCGCCTCATCGATGAAGCTGTAGGTGACGCATTCGTTATAGCCCAGCGCCGCAATCGTGCGCCGCGCCGCGCGTTCGCGCAGCTGCAAGGGCGTCAGGATCGGGCGCGGCACACCGGGCACCATGCGGCGCAGCGGCTTGCCTTGCAGCTTTGTCAGGCTGGCCACGCGGGCGACCTCTTCGACCAGATCGGCATCGCCCAGAACATCGGGGCGCCACGAGGGCGGGGTCACCTGATTGCCGTTCAACTTGAATCCAAGCGCGGTCAGGGTCTGGCGTTGTTCGGCCTCGGGGATCTCCATGCCGACAAGGCTAATCACCCGGGCCGGGTTCAGTTTATAGGTGCGGGTCGTGTCTGGGGCCGCGCCATCGACGGCCAGATCGCTGGCCTCGCCGCCGCACAGCTCAAGGATCATCTGGGTGGCAAGGTCCAGCCCCGGCAAAGTGAACGCAGGGTCCACCCCGCGTTCAAAGCGATAACGGGCGTCCGAGTTGATCTTCAGCGCGCGGCCGGTGGCGGCAATGGTGATCGGATCCCAGAAGGCACTTTCAAGAAAGACCTCGGTCGTGTCCTCGGTGCAGCCGGAATGTTCGCCGCCCATGATGCCGGCAAGGCTTTCCACCCCGGCCTCGTCGGAAATCGCCATCTGCCCGGCGCGCAAGGTGTAGGTCTTGCCATCCAGCGCAAGGAATTCCTCGCCGCCGGCAGCGGGATGGATGCGCAGCACGCCGCCCTGAACCTTGGCCACGTCAAAGACGTGCAGCGGGCGGTTCAGGCCAAAGGTGAAATAGTTGGTGATGTCGACCAGCGCCGAGATCGGGCGCAACCCGATCGCCTTCAGCCGGGCCTGCAGCCAGTCGGGCGAGGGGCCGTTCTTCACGCCGCGGATGGTGCGGCCGGCGAAATGCGGGCAACCCTTGGCCTTCAGCGCCTCATCGATCTGCACCGTGATCGGGCTGGGGAAACCCGAGGCGATGACCGGGACTTCCAAAGGCTTCAGCTTGCCCAGCCCCCGCGCGGCCAGATCGCGGGCGATGCCGCGCACACCCAGCGCATCGGGACGGTTCGGGGTGATCTTCACCTCGATGACCGGATCGCAGACAGCCGGGCGATTGGCCGCCAGCCAGTCGGTGAATTTGTCGCCCACCGCGCCCGAGGGCAGTTCGATGATGCCGTTATGCTCGTCCGACAGCTCCAGCTCGCGCTCGGACGCCATCATGCCATGCGATTCCACGCCGCGGATCTTGCCCACCCCCAGCGTCACATCGATGCCCGGCACATAATCGCCCGGCTTGCACAGACCGACGGTGATGCCCGCCCGCGCATTGGGCGCGCCGCAGACGATCTGCTTGACGCCCTCGTCGGTTTCCACCTTGCACACGCGCAGCCGGTCGGCATCGGGGTGCTGCACCGCCTCCAGCACGCGGGCCAGGGTGAAGGGCGCAAGTTTCGCCACCGGGTTCACCACCTCTTCGACTTCAAGCCCCAGATCGGTGAGGGCATACAGAATGTCGTCCAGCGAGGCTGTGGTTTCGAGGTGATCTTTCAGCCAGGAGAGGGTGAATTTCATCGGCTTGGCCCCTTGGATGGGTCTGGGATTGGATCGCAGGATCGGGTTTGCATGGCGGATTAGCGCAAACCGCGCCCAAGGGGAAGCGGGCCGCGCCGCTTTCCGGCAGCGTGGTGCCGGGTTTCGCGGTTGGAAACGGGTTGTTCGCGGCTGGCGGCGATTTTTGTCACGATGACGGCCGCGCTTGGGTGTAAAAGGACGGAATGGACCCGATGTTCGCCATCCCCAAGGACCGCAAACGGTCAAGCGTGCTCAGACTATGTCTGGTGATGGGCATGACGGCGCTGCTGTTCATCCTGATGTCTGATCGCCTTGGCCGCGCCGCCGAGGCTGTCATGACCGCGCCCAACCTCTGATTCAAACCTCGGGCAACCGGACGCCTGGACTGCCGCGCGCGCAAGGCGGCTGGCAGGTTGCGAAGATCAGAACAGATCCAGCAGGCGCTTGAGATAGTCGCGCTCGCCCTCGGGGCGGGTCAGATCGCCCGAGCGGCGGCGGATTTCTTCCAGCAATTCCTCGGCCCGACGATAGATCTCTTCATCGGCCAGAAGATTGCTGTCCGAGCCGATCCGCAGGCTTTCACCAGTCTGGCGGCCCAGCGGATCGCGGCCCTCGGCATCGTCCTGCTGGGCCTGACGGCCGGCCTGCGACTGGCCTTCCTGCCGGTTTTCCTGCGCCAAGGCCTCGCCAAATTCGCGCAAGCCCTGACGCAGGGCCTCCAAGGCCTCGGCCTGACGGTCTAGCGCGCCGGGAAGGTCATTGTCGCGCAGCGCATCTTCGGCCTCGCGCATGGCGCGGCGCGCCTCGTCCAGCGATTGGCGCCCGGCCTCTCCGCGCTCTCCCTCGGCGCCGGGCAGGTTGCCCTGCTGGTCCAGACGTTCCAGCTCGCGCCGCAAGGCCTCTTGCCGATCTGCAAGGCTTTGCTTTTGCCCCATCTCGCCTTGCCCGGCCTCGCCCTGGCCTTCCTGCCCCTCGCCGGGCTGGTCGCCCTGCCGGCCGCGCTGCATGTCGCGGAAGGCGTCATCCGACAGGCCCTGCTGGCCGCGCAGGGTTTCACCCAGATCGCGCATCGCCTGCTGTCCGGGGCCGCCCCGGCCCCCCTGCCCGTTGCCCTGAACGACCTGCATGTTCTCCATCATCTGCTGGATCTGGGCCAGAAGTTCGGCCGCCTCGGCGGTCTTGCCCTCTTCCATCAGTTGCTGCAGCCGGTCGAGCATCTGCTGAAGCTGGTCTTCCGACAGCGTCGGGCCGTCGTTCTGCGCCGATTGCTCTTCGGGAGTGCGCTCTTCCATGTTTTCGGCAAGCATGTCCATGTAATCGTCCATGGCCTGCCGCATCTCGTCCATCAGCTCCTGAATCTCTTCAGGGCTTGCGCCACGGCGGATCGCCTCGGCCAGCCGGTCTTGCGCGCGCTTCAGTCGCTCCCTGGCGTCGTTCAGATCGCCTTCCTCCATCAGAAGGGCGATCTGCCACAGTTCTTGCACCACCTCGTCGCGCAAGGCGGGCGTCAGGGTGGCGGCGTCGGCCTCCAGCCGTTTCAGCGCCACGCGCAGGCGCAAGAACGCCTTCTGGTTGGTAAAGAATCCCTCGGGGTCATGGGTGATCGCCCGCAGGATCTGCACGACGCGCGGCGCGTTGGCGCGGTTCCACATCAGATCGCGGCGCAGTTCGATCAGCGCGGCGGCGACCGGATCGAAAAAGCGGCGGGCGGGCAGAACACCGGCGACGGGTTCGGAAACCCCGGTCTGCCCGGCGGCATCGCTGGCCGAAAAGGTCAGCGTGACCGGCATGTTCGCCAGAAGCGACTGCGACAGATCGTCAACCAGCGTCACCGACAGATCGTCGCGCTTGCCTTTGCGCGGCATCGGCAGGTCCAGCACCACCGGGGCCTGATCTTCGGGGTCGATGAGCAGGCCATGGCTACGGTCAACCTTGGCCAGATCAAGGGCAATCGTGACCGTGCCCTTGGTGATGCCGTAATCGTCGTTCCCCTTGATCTTCTGCTTGAACCGCCCGCCCTTGTCGCGCAACAGCGGGCCGTCGGCGGCAATGCTGGGGGGCGCGTCGGGGGTGACAGTGACCGCCCATTCCCGCCCGCCGGGGCCTTCGATGACGAGCTTGCCGCTTTGCAAGGCGATGAAATCCTGCGCCGGGTCAGAGGCCGGGGGAACCTCGGTCCGGCCCGAGACGGTTTCCGACAGGATCAGGCTGCCCGGCTCGCCATAAAGACGCAGTTGCAGCCTTGTGCCTGCGGGAAGGGTCAGCACATCGGCGGTCTGGTCGCCAAGGTAAAGCGTGGGCTTGCCAGTATAGGCGGGCGGCTTCAGCCAGCCCTCCCATGTCGGACCGCTGGCCGCGATTTCCGCGCCCCCCCCGGGGGCGAGCGCGGACAGCGAACCCAGCCGCCAGATCGAGCCGAAAAGCAACGCCATCACCAGCGCAGTCAACGCCACATAGCGCAGCGCAAAGGGGTCTCGGCTGGACAGTTTCAGGTCAGGTTCAACGGGCTTGGCCTTTCGCGCCCGTTCGGCCATGCGCGCCAGATGCGCCGCCCAGACCGCCTGCGAGGCCGGGTCCCTGGCGCCGATGGCCTGCGTATCGCGCAAGGCCGCCAGTGGCTGACCGGGCAGACGGCTGTCCAGCCGGGCAAGGGCCTCGGTCCGGATGGGTTTGCGAAAGCGGCGCAGGCCGTGGGCCAGCGCCCAAGCCAGCCCGCCCACCGCTGCGACGGCGCCGAACCAAAGGGACTCAAGCGGCAGATGGTCTTGCAGGCCAAAGGACAGCGCCGCCAATAGCGCGATGGCCAGCGTCCACAGCGGCCAGAAGGCCCGCACGATCCGCTCGGCCCAAAGCCCCGCCAGCGTCAGGCGCAGCGGGGTTTCGATCTGCCTCAGCGTGGCTTGCGCGCGCTCGTCCATCCCCCTAGCCAGTTCAGAGCCATGCCGGAATGGTATCGCGTCCAAGGATTTCGTCAAAGCTTGGACGTGCGCGGATGACAGCGAAGTGATCGCCCTGAACCAGAACTTCGGGGATCAGCGGGCGGGTGTTGTATTCGCTGGCCATGACCGCGCCATAGGCCCCCGCGCTGCGGAAGGCGACCAGATCGCCCTCGGCCAGCAAGGGCAGGCCGCGCCCCTTGGCAAAGGTATCGCCGGTTTCGCAGACCGGCCCCACCACGTCATATGAGGTGGACGGGCTGCCAGCCGGAGCTTCGATCACCGGCACGATGTCGTGATGCGCGCCATACATCGAGGGGCGGACAAGGTCATTCATTGCCGCGTCAAGGATCAGGAAATCGCGGCCTTCGCCGTTTTTCACATAGACCACGCCGGCCACCAGAAGGCCCGAGTTGCCCGAAATCAGGCGGCCCGGTTCAATCTCGATCTCGCAACCCAGATGGCCGACGGTGCGCTTGATCATCGCGCCATAATCGGTGGGCAGCGGGGGGGCCTCGTTCGAGCGGGTGTAGGGAATCCCCAGGCCCCCGCCCAGATCCAGCCTTTCAATCGCATGGCCCTGCGCGCGCAGGGTTTCGGTCAGCTGCGCGACCTTGGTGAAGGCCTGTTCGAACGGCTCCAGATCGGTCAGCTGGCTGCCGATATGCACATCGATGCCGACGACGCGCAGCCCCGGCAGGCGGGCGATTTCGGCGTAGACTTCGGGCGCGCGGGCGATGGGGATGCCGAACTTGTTCTCGGATTTTCCGGTGGCGATCTTTTCATGCGTCTTGGCGTCCACATCCGGGTTCACCCGCACAGTCACCGGGGCCACGACCCCCATGGAACTTGCCACTTCCGACAGCGCCCGCATCTCGGGCTCGCTTTCCAGATTGAACTGGCGGATGCCGCCTTCCAGTGCCAGACGCATTTCCTCGCGCGTCTTGCCAACGCCAGAAAACACGATGCGATCCCCCGGCACACCGGCCGCCTTGGCGCGGCGGTATTCGCCGCCCGAAACCACATCCATCCCCGCCCCCAGATCGCCCAGAAGCTTCAGCACCGCCAGATTGGACAGCGACTTGATGGCAAAGCAGACCTGATGCGGCAGGGGCGACAGGGCCTCGGTGAAGAGGTGGTAGTGACGCGTCAGGGTGGCGGCGGAATAGACATAAAACGGCGTGCCAACGGCGGCGGCAATCTCGGGGATCGCCACGCCCTCGGCATGCAGGACGCCCGATTTGTAGATGAAGTGATCCATGTCCGCCCTGCCCCAGCTTCGCTTTCACGCGGGTATAGCAGAAGCCGCGCGGGTCGCAATCAGCAGCGGGTCGGCCCGCCGGCTGTGGGCGCGCCTACCGTCACGCCCGCCTTGACGCAGCCGCTTATGGTGATGCCGGTTTCGGTGGCGGCCTGGGTGGCCGGGGGCACAGGGGCGCCATCGGCGCCGCAGGCGGCAAGAAGAGACAGAAGGGCAAGGGGAAACAAGGCTTTCATCGACAATCCTTTCACAGGCCAAAGCGCGCGGCACGGCCGCAGCCCGCATGCCAGCCAGTTTTTCCCCGACTGGCAAGCCGGGGGAGGCGCCTTTCCTCCCGGCCTAAACGAAAGGCACATGCCGCCGGGCCAGGGTGCCTCAGCCCAGCGCGGCCTTCCAGCGCGCCACCTGTTCGGCGACCCGCACCGGCGAGGTTCCGCCATAAGACAGGCGCGAGCGGACCGAGTTCTCTACGCCCAGCACCTCGAACACCTCGGCGGTGATGCCCGCATGGACCGACTGCATCTGCGCAAGCGTCAGGTCGGGCAGGTCGATGCCCGCCTTTTCGGCCATGGCCACCAGCGTGCCCGTCACATGGTGGGCGTCGCGGAACGGCAGGCCAAGCCGGCGCACCAGCCAGTCGGCCAGATCGGTGGCGGTGGAAAAACCGCTGGCGGCAGCAGCGCGCAGCACGTCCCGGTTCGCCGTCATGTCGCTGACCATGCCCGTCATGGCGGCAAGGCCCAGCATCAGCGTATCGGCGGCATCGAAGGTCTGTTCCTTGTCTTCCTGCATGTCCTTGGAATAGGTCAGCGCAAGGCCCTTCATGATGGTGAACAAGGCCACCGTCGCACCAAGGATGCGCCCCAGCTTGGCGCGCAAAAGCTCGGCCGCGTCGGGGTTCTTCTTTTGCGGCATGATGGAAGAGCCTGTCGTCCATTTGTCCGAGAGCCGCACGAAGCGGAACTGTGCGCTGGACCAGATCACCAATTCCTCGGCAAAGCGCGACAGGTGCATGGCGCAGATGCTGCTGGCCGAAAGGAACTCCAGCGCGAAATCGCGGTCGGATACCGAATCAAGGCTGTTGGCCGTGGGCCGGTCAAAACCCAGCGCCTGCGCCGTGGCAAAGCGGTCGATCGGGAAGGACGTTCCGGCCAAGGCAGCCGCGCCGAGCGGACATTCGTTCATCCGCCGCCGGGCATCCTCGAACCGCGAACGGTCACGGGCAAACATCTCTACATAGGCCAGCATGTGGTGGCCCCAGGTCACCGGCTGGGCGGTTTGCAGATGGGTAAAGCCCGGCATCACCCAATCCACCCCCGCCTCGGCCTGCGCCAGAAAGGCCTTCATCAGGGCGGTCAGCCCGGCAATCGCCGCATCGCACTGGTCACGCACCCAGAGGCGGAAATCGACAGCCACCTGATCGTTCCTCGACCGACCCGTGTGCAGCCGCTTGCCCGCCTCGCCCACGATCTCGGTCAGGCGGGATTCCACGTTCAGGTGAATATCCTCCAGCGCGGTCGAGAAGGTGAACTTGCCACCCTCGATCTCTGACAAGACCGTGAGCAGCCCTTCCCCAATCGCCTTTGCATCGCTATCGCTGATGATGCCTTGTGCGGCCAGCATCGCGGCATGGGCGCGGGAGCCTGCGATATCCTGCGCATACATCCGCTGGTCAAAGCCGATCGAGGCGTTGATCGCCGTCATGATGGCATCGGGGCCCGAGGCGAACCGCCCGCCCCACATGGCATTGGCGGCGGTGTCTTTGGATTGGGTCATGGTCTGGCCTTTGGGAGACGTGGAATGCGGAAACTTCTGGCGGTGCTTTATACGGGCTTGGCGCTTGGTGCAAATCCGGCGGCGGCGGATGTATCGTCGCTGCTGACCGGCGACATGGCCAAGCTGGTGATGACCGAGCCCCCCGCCCCCCTGCCCGAGGCCGCACTGATCGACATGGCCGACGCCCCCCGCAGCATGGCGGAATTTCAGGGCAAATGGGTGGTGCTGAACTTCTGGGCCACATGGTGCCCAGCAGTTTGGCCAGCAGCTCTTCGCGGCTGGGCATCGAGGCCAGGGCCTGCACGTCGGCTGCGGACAGCGCGACGTTGGGCAGGGCACCGGCTTTCAGCATGGCAGGACCGCCTGCTTGCATGGCCGG
>JALQYS010000530.1 GCA_023254015.1 Paracoccaceae bacterium | reverse complement strand
GCCCCGGGCGACGGGCGACCCTTCGGTGATGGCTTGCGTCGTCATGTCGGCGATGAAGGGCTGGCTGCCGAACAGCATGGTCTCGGACAGCGGCAGAATCATGGCGCAGAATTCGGCCGGGCCGACGCACCAGCCCGATCGAAAGCCGGGGGCGGCGTGGGATTTCGAGATCGACGAGGTCACGACGCAGCGTTCGGCCAGATCGGGCAGGTCCAGGGGCGAGGCAAAGGGCACGCCGTCAAAGACCAGATCCTCATAGACCTCATCCGCGACAATCCACAGGTCATGGGCCTGGGCCAGCACGCCCAGTTCGGCGATGTCAGCGGCGCGCAGCACCGCGCCGGTGGGGTTGTGGGGCGAGTTCAGGAACAGAACGCGGCTGCGCGGTGTGATCGCGGCGGCCACATCGGCGGCCTGCAGGCGAAACCCCGCCTCGGGGCGCAGCGCAACCGGCACGGCCTGCGCCCCGGTGGCGGCGATCAGCCCTTCGTAGGTGGCATACATCGGGTCACCGACGATCACCTCATCACCCGGGCCGGCCAGCGCCGACAGCACGGCGAAAAGCGCGGTCTGGGTGCCGGGCAGGGTGATGACGTTTTCCGGGCCAAAGGGCCGCCCCCGCCGGGCCGTATAGCGCGCCGCCAGTGCGGCCAGCGTGGCAGGTTCGCCATGGCCGTTGGAATAGCCGGTGCGCCCCGCCTCCATCGCGCCGCGCGCTGCGGCGATCAGGTCGGGCGGGCAGGGCACGTCGGGCTCGCCGATCGTCAGTTCGATGACATCGCGGCCCTCGGCCTTCATCTGCCGGGCAAGGCGGTGGATTTCCCACTTGGCCCCGCCAAGGCCCTGAAGTCGATGGAGAAGCGGCGCATAACGCATGGGATTCAGGCTCCGGTCAGGTCGAATTTCAGGATCGCCGCGACGG
This sequence comes from Paracoccaceae bacterium, assembly GCA_023254015.1. Taxonomy (GTDB): domain Bacteria; phylum Pseudomonadota; class Alphaproteobacteria; order Rhodobacterales; family Rhodobacteraceae; genus Tabrizicola_A. The sequence continues at coordinate 2,194 of JALQYS010000530.1, read as the reverse complement.
CGGACAGGCCGATTTCGGCCAGTTCGCCCGGAGCAAAGCCGTCGGGCAGGGCCGATCCTTCCAGCCAGAGCCCGTCGATCACCGCATTGCAGGCGATGGCCTCGCGGCGGCATTGGTCGGGGCCAGCCGCGCGCGGCAGGTCGCGGATCAGGGTTTCCAGAAGGTCGCGGTAGGCGCGGTAGGCGTGTTCGTGCACCTCGCGCGTTGGCGGGTCGGTGCGCAGAATCGTCAGGAATGCTGCCCAGAGGCCCAGCCTTTTGGGGTCGACCACGGGCGGAGAGAGCGAAGCCGTGACAAAGGCCGCCAGCCGCCGGGCGGGGTTTTCGCCCGCGCTCTGCAGGGTCAGGGCGCTGTCGGCGGTCATCCTGTCCATCAGGCGGCGAAAGGCGGCGCGGGTAAGCTCTTCCTTGGTCAGGAAATAGTGCCGGATCAGGCCCGGCGTCACCCCGGCGCGGTCGGTGATGGCGCGCACCGTGGCCGCCTGCAACCCGCCCTCGGCCACCAGATCCAGGGTGGCCAGAATCAGCGCATCGCGCCGGGCTTCCTCACTTTCGCGCCTGTAGGGTCTGCGGTCGATGGGCATCGGTTGCCTGTTATACGTATGGATAATTGGTGCAGATTGCGGTCAGCCCCTGCCGGATGCAAGCCATCGACGGACCGATTGGCAAGAAATCTTGATGAGGTGCCGCCTTGCGGCGCGTCGGCCGTCAGGTCTCGCCCGCCACGTCCTTGTGGATGATCACATCGGCCTGCGGATAGGCGGCCAGAATGGCCCGGCGCAGGCCTGCGCCGATGTCATGCGCCTCGCGCAGCGACTGGTTGCCGTCCAGCTCGATATGGATGTTCACGAAGATGCGGCTGCCTGCGGTCCGGGTCTTCAGGTCGTGATAGCCATGCACCCCCGGCCAATCGGCCGCGATCTTGCCGATGCCCGCGATCACGGCCGGGTCGGCGCGGCGGTCCATGAGGGCGTCGAAGGCCCCCTTGCCGATGCGCAGCGCCCCGAGCGCCAGCATGACGGCGGCCCCTATGGCCACGATGCTGTCGATCTGGCCCATGCCGAAGCGCGACGAGACCCAGAGCGAGGCAATGGCGCCTATATTGGGCAGAAGGTCGCCCAGATAATGTAGACGATCCGCCGCCACCACCTTGGATCCAGTCCGGCGGGCCACCCGGCCTTGCCACATCACAAGCCCAAGCGTCAGAACAACGGAAAGCCCCATCACCACCATGCCCCGGCCCTGCGATTGCAGCGGTGCCGAGGTGGGATCAAGCAGGCGCTGGCTGGCCGCGAACGCGATGATGGTGGCAGAAATCAGAATGAAGATCGCTTGGCCCAAGGCGGCAAGGTCTTCGGCACTGGTATGGCCAAAAGCGTGGTCTTCGTCGGCGGGTTTGGCGGCATAGATCAGGGCGGCCATCGCGGCCAGTGACATCATCAGGTCCATCGCACTGTCGGCCAGCGATGCGGCGACCGACAGCGCCCCGGTTTCCCCCAAGGCCCAAAGTTTCAACGCCACCAAAAGCGCAGCCATGCCAACCGACGCTGCACCAGCGCTCAGGGTCAGACGGGTTGAGGCGTTCGTCGACATTGCAGGACTCATGGAAGAAAACAGGCTTGCCGCATAAGGCCCACAAGGTGGCCGATCAAGCGCGAATTTATCCGCCGTGTCCGGTCGAACTTACTCCAGCACTTCGTCCGGCAGAACGCCCCAGAGAGAGGTTTTTTCCACCCAACCTTTTTCGCCTTGAATGTTCATCCGGCACCAATCCGGCTCACATTCCAAAAGGCGCCCCGTCACACCGTGCTCTGCCTCAAAGGCGATGGAGGCCTGTGCGTCGGGCCGGGTGTAAAACTTTGCCATCTCGGCAGTGACCATGGCGGTGCGTACCCCGGACAACAGCGCGTAATGTACCCAGCCGCCCATTCCTTCGGAATCCTCAACCCGGCGCCAGTTTTCATGCTCGGCCGTCACGCGCAGCGGCATGCCTGCAACGGTGAAAACCCAGTCAATGCGGTGGGTCAGGCTGGGGCCGCGGCGGGCGTTGCCCTCGTTGCCCTTCAGGCTGACAAAGCGCGGGATGGGCAGATTGGTGACAGCCCCCTTCGATGGGTCGCGTGGGGGAACGGCGGGCTTTACCACCGGGGCCGGTGCCGTTGCCGTCGGTGCCGGCGCGGCAGCGGCGGGTTCGG
>JALQYS010000525.1 GCA_023254015.1 Paracoccaceae bacterium | reverse complement strand
AAACAAAAACGGCGCCCTGTCCCCACACAGGCGCCCCTACTACCGAGTTATGGTTACCGTCTTGGTCTGCTCGTCCCAGTCCACCCGGGCGCCCAAGGCTTCAGCCACGAACCGCACCGTCGAAAAGGCCCGCGAGGTGGTGGGCGATCTGACCCAAGACATCCGCCCCTACAGCCTTGAGGCGCTGACAGCGGCGCTCCAGCCGGGCGATATTGCGGTGTCGATGCTGCCCGCCGATCAGCATGTCTCGATTGCCAAGGCCTGCCTTGCGGCCGGGGCGAATTTTGTCTCGTCCTCCTACATCGCGCCGGAAATGCGGGCGCTGGATGATGAATTCCGGGCCAAGGGGCTGGTTTCGGTGAACGAGGTGGGGCTGGACCCTGGTATTGATCACCTGATGGCGCATGATCTGGTGGCGCGCTATCGCGCTTCGCCGGCCTATCACGCGGACAATGTGCTGTCTTTCGTGTCCTACTGCGGCGGCGTGCCGAAAATCCCGAACCCGTTCCGCTATAAATTCAGCTGGGCCCCGGCCGGGGTGCTGAAGGCCCTGCGCTCGCCCTCGCGGTCGTTGAAGGATTTCAGCGAACTCAGGGTGAACCGGCCCTGGGACGCGATCACCCGTTATGACGCGCCCCTGCCGCAGCCGGAGAGTTTCGAGGTTTATCCGAACCGCGACAGCTATCCTTTCATGGAGGATTACCGGTTCGACAAGGCCTGGAAGGTGCGCGATTTCGTGCGCGGCACGATCCGTTTGAACGGCTGGGCCGAAGCCTGGGCGCCGATCTTCCGCGAGATCGAAGGTCTGGAGGGCAAATCGGATGCCGAGATCAACGCGGCCCTGACCGCGCGGGCCGATGCGCTGCTCAAGGAAAACTCCTACGCGCCCGGAGAGCCGGACCGGGTCGTGCTGTTCGTCAGCCTGAAGGCGGAACACGACGGGCGTGCGGTGTTCGACCAGACCTGGGCAATGGATGCCTGGGGCGATGCGCGAGGCAGCGCCATGGGGCGGCTTGTGTCGGTGCCGGTGTCGGTGGCCATCGAATCGCTGCAGGCGCGTGAATTTGCGGCGGGTGTGCATGCCGCGCCGCATGATCCCAAGTTGATTGCCAGGTTCCTGGGTCAGGTGACGCATCTGGCGCAGTACATGCAGCGCATCGACCATCTGGGCTAAGGCCAGATTGGCCGGGCGGCGGTCTGCCGCCCGGTTGCCATCGCCGGTCCTTGCCGGGCTTCGACCTTGCCGCCCGTGGCATTGTCCGGCATCGGGGTGACAGGCGTGACAGCTTTGGGTAGACTGCGCCAAACACGGCCCGGCCAGCGGGCGGCAGGCAAGAGCATTCACCCATGTCCCCCCAACCGAACCCGACCGCAAAGGGCAGTCTTGGCAATCGCTGGGCTGTGGCGCGTGCGCTGCGGGCACAGCCGGCCAGCGGCTTTGTCTCGCAGCCAGAGCCGCGGACGATCGGGCTTTACGCTCGCGGGCGGCAGTTGATTGCCGGAAATGTGCTGTTCGGCGGGCAGTTGGTGGAACTGAAGGGCGCAAGCCTGTGGGACATTGCCCAGCCCGATCCGGGACAGGCCGATGATGTGCATGGGTTTGTCTGGCTGGATGATCTGGCGGCGGTGGGTGACGGGCTGGCGCGGGCGCGGGCGCAGGGCTGGCTGTGGGAATGGATTGAACGCTTTGGCAAGGGCAAGGGGCCTGGCTGGTCGCCCGATCTGACGGGCCGGCGGCTGATCCGCTGGATCAACCACGCGCTGTTCTTGCTCAGCGGGCGCGACAAGGCGCAATCGCAGGCCTATTTCGCCCAGATCACCGCGCAGACCGTCTTTCTGTCCTGGCGGTGGAAGCAGGCGGCGCCGGGCCTGCCCCGGTTCGAGGCGCTGGTCGGGCTGGTCATCGCCGGGCTGGCCCTGACCGGGATGGAGCGGCTGGTGGCCCCCGCCGTTGCGGCGCTGGCGGCAGAATGTGGGCGCGAGGTTGATCGGCAAGGCGGCATTCCCACCCGCAACCCCGAAGAATTGCTTGAGGTTTTCACCCTTCTGACCTGGGCCGAAAAAGCCCTGTCCGAGGCGGGGCAGCGCGTGCCTGACCCGCTTGTGGCGGCGATTGAGCGCATGGCGCCCACGCTGCGGGCGCTGCGCCATTGCGATGGCGGGCTGGCGCGGTTCCACAGTGGTGGGCGCGGGATGGAGGGGCGGCTTGAGCAAGCCCTCTCGGTGGCCGGGGTGAAACCCGGGGCAACGGGCGGGCAGGGTCTGGCCATGGGCTTTGCCCGGCTGCAAGGCGGGCGCACCAGCGTCATCATCGACGCCGCCCCGCCGCCCGAGGGCCGGGCCGGCGGATCGGCCCATGCCTCGACCCTGGCGTTCGAGCTGACGTCCGGGCGGCGGCCGCTGATTGTCTCTTGCGGGTCTGGCGCACCCTTTGGCCCTGAATGGCGGCTGGCAGGCCGCGCCACGCCCAGCCATTCGACCCTCGCGCTGGAGGGCTTTTCCTCGTCGCGGTTCAAACCGGGGTCCGAGATCCTGTCGGACCGGGCAAGGGTGCACCACCTGCGCCTTGGCGCGGGTGAGGGCGGGCCGTTCTTTTCGGCCAGCCATGACGGCTGGGCCCTGACCCATGGCCTGTCGCATCTGCGCACCCTGACGCTCTCTTCCGATGGCCGCCGCCTGATCGGACAGGATGACCTGATCGCCGTCACGCCGGCCCAAAAGGCCAGATTCGAGCGGCTGATGACCGAGGCGCGCCTGTCGGGCGTCGGATTTGCGCTGCGCTTTCACCTGCATCCCGATGCCGATGCCACGCTGGACCTTGGCGGCAGCGCCGTGTCGATTGCCCTGAAAAGCGGCGAAATCTGGGTGTTCCGGCACAGTTCGGCGGCACAGCTGTCGCTTGAACCCTCGGTTTATCTGCAAAAGGGTCGGCTCAAGCCCCGTCCGGCGCGGCAGATCGTCCTTTCGGGCCGCGCGATGGCTTTTGAGACGCCTCTGGGCTGGACCTTGGCCAAGGCACAGGATACTCCGCTGGCCATCCGCGATCTTGACCTGGGGGAGATGCCTGTTCCCCTGTGATGTCCCCCAAGAGGTGAGGCTGCCATGACCCATCCCGTCGCCACCGATCATGTCTATGTCGGACGCGCCCTGATTTCCGTTTCCGACAAGACCGGCCTTCTGGACCTTGCGCGCGCGCTGTCTGCGATGGGGGTGGAGCTGGTTTCCACCGGCGGCACATCCAACATGCTGCGTACGGCGGGGTTGAAGGTGCGCGATGTGTCGGATGTCACGGGCTTCCCCGAGATGATGGACGGGCGGGTGAAAACCCTGCATCCGAATGTGCATGGCGGGCTTCTGGCGCTGCGCGATGACGACGAACACCTTCTGGCCATGGCCGCCCACGGGATCGAACCGATCGATCTTCTGATCGTCAACCTTTACCCGTTTGAAGAAACCGTGGCCAAGGGCGCCGATCACGCCACCTGTATCGAGAATATCGACATCGGTGGCCCGGCGATGATCCGCGCGGCGGCCAAGAATCACCGCTTTGTCACCGTGGTCACCGATCCATGCGACTATGCCCAGCTGGTTGACCAGATGAAGGCCAACAACGGCGCAACCACGCTGGCCTTCCGCCAGAAACTGGCGCTGACCGCCTATTCCCGCACCGCCGCCTATGACACCGCCGTCAGCACCTGGCTGGCTGGCGAGTTGAAAGACACCGCCCCGCGTTACCGGTCCTTCGCGGGCAAGCTGGCCCAGCCGCTCCGCTATGGCGAAAACCCGCATCAGGGGGCGGCCTTCTATACCGACGGATCGCGCCGCGAAGGCGTTGCCACCGCGCGCCAATGGCAGGGCAAGGAACTGTCGTATAACAACATCAATGACACCGACGCCGCCTTTGAACTGGTGGCCGAGTTTGCCGGCCAAGGCCCCGCCTGCGCCATCATCAAACACGCCAACCCCTGCGGCGTGGGCAAGGGGGCGACCCTTCTGGAGGCCTATAAACGCGCCTATCAGTGTGACCAGACCTCTGCCTTTGGCGGGATCGTGGCGCTGAACCAGCCGCTGGATGCCGCGACGGCCGAGGAAATCGTCAAGATCTTCACCGAGGTCGTCATTGCCCCCGGCGCCAGCGACGAGGCCAAGGCGATCTTTGCCGCGAAAAAGAACCTGCGGCTTCTGACCACCGCCGGCCTGCCCGATGCGAAAACCGGCGGGCTTTCCTTCCGTCAGGTCGCGGGCGGGTTCCTTGTGCAGGATGGCGACGTTGATACCATCACTGCCGCCGATCTGAAGGTCGTGACCAAACGCGCCCCCACCGAGGCCGAGCTGGCCGATCTGCTCTTTGCCTGGAAGGTCGCCAAACACGTCAAGTCCAACGCGATCGTCTATGTGAAGGATGGCGCGACCGTGGGCGTCGGTGCGGGCCAGATGAGCCGCGTTGACAGCACCCGGATCGCCGCCCGCAAAGCGCAGGACATGGCCGAGGTGCTGGGCCTGCCCCAATCGCCCACCATTGGCTCTGTCGTGGCGTCGGATGCGTTTTTCCCCTTCCCCGATGGCCTGCTGACGGCGGCCGAGGCCGGGGCAACCGCGCTGATCCAGCCCGGCGGCAGCATGAACGACGCCGCCGTGATCGAGGCCGCCGACAAGGCGGGGTTGGCCATGGTGTTCACCGGCCAGCGGCATTTCCGGCACTGAGGGCCCAT
>JALQYS010000474.1 GCA_023254015.1 Paracoccaceae bacterium | reverse complement strand
TAATGACGGGTGTCCGGCAACAGGAAGGCGGCAAGGCCGAGGGCGGGCAGGAAGGCGCAGATCTGGTAGACCGCCACGATGCCGACGTGGTCGGCCAAGACGCCCAGAATGGCCGCGCCGATGGCCGCAATGCCGAAGGCCAGTCCGAACAGCAGCCCCGCCACCATGCCGGTGCGCTGCGGCATCAGGTCTTGGGCGTAAACCACCATGGCCGGAAAGGCCGAGGCCAGCACCATGCCCGCCAGCGCGGCGACAAGGATGGTGGGCACGAAGGGCAGCCATGGCAGGGCCAGCGACAGGGGCAGGATGCCAAGGATCGACCACAGGATAACCCTGCGCCGACCAACACGGTCGCCAATCGGGCCACCGATGATGGTTCCCGCGGCCACAGCGGCAAGGAACAGGAACAGGCTCAGGTTGGCCTCGGCCTTGGTCAGGGCAAAGCGTTCGATCAGGTAGAAGGTGTAATAACTGGAGAACGAGACCGTGTAGACGAATTTCGAGAACATGAGCAGGATCAGCAGCACCATGCCACGCCGGGCCACCTGTGGGGGCGGGGCCGAGGCCAGCGCGCGGGCCTTTCGATGGGCGGCGCGCATCCTGCCTGCGGTCTGATACCAGCGGCCAATGAAATAGAGCAGCGCCATGCCAGCCAAGGCCACCGCCGCGAACCATTCGATCGAGGCCTGCCCGCGCTCCAGCACGATAAAGGCCGCGGCCAAGGGGCCAAGCGCCGATCCGGCATTGCCGCCCACCTGAAACACCGATTGGGCAAATCCGGGCTTCATCCCGGCGGCAAGCCGCACGATGCGCGAGGACTCAGGGTGAAAGATCGACGAGCCAAGGCCGATCAGCGCCACGGCCAGAAGAACAAGGCCAAAGGTAGAGGCATGCGCCAGAAGGATCAGCCCGACTCCGGTAGAGGCCATGCCGGCCGACAGCGCATAGGGCATCGGCCGCTTGTCGGTGTAAAGACCGACCAACGGTTGCAGGATGGACGCCGTGCCCTGAAACACAAACGTGATCAGCCCGATCTGGGTAAAGGAAAGCTGCAGGTTTTCCTTCAAGAGCGGATATCCCGCCGGGATCAGCGACTGCATCAGGTCGTTCAGGAAGTGACCCAGCGCGACAGCAAAGATCACCGGAACAACCGTCGTCTCGGCAGCGTGGGTGGCGGATTGGGCGGTTGTGGGGGCAGACATCGGCACTTTCCCGAAAACGAACGGGCGGCACAATGGCCGCCCGGATGGGAAAGTTCAATGGCAGATACGCCTTACTTGTAGGCGGCTTCCTTGCCGAAATGCTTGACGAGAAGGTAATAGAACACGGCGCGATACTTGTTGCGCTCAGATTTGCCATAGGTGTCAATGGCGGCGTTGAGGCCGTCGGTCAGGGCAGGGCCGTCGGTCAGACCCAGTTTCTTGATGAGGAAGTTGTTCTTGATCCGCTCAAGCTCTTCCTTGTCGGTGGCGGCTACGGTCTGGGCATCGTTGTCATAGATCGACGGGCCACACCCGATGGTGACCTTGGTCAAAAGCGCCATATCGGGCGTGACCTTGCATTTGTTGGTCAGATCGTCGGCATATTTGGCGATCAGGTCGTCTCTCTTGCCCATGGTGTTCCTCTTATGATGCGTGCGGCAATGGATGAAGCTTTGCCGCAAGCTTAAGTGAGGCGACGGGCCTGACAAAGGGAAATGTCGTCATGCCTTCCCCCCCGGACAGGGAAAAGGGCCCGTGATGGGCCCTTTTCTGCCGATGGGGTGGCGATCAATAGCGGTAATGTTCCGATTTGAACGGGCCTTCGACCTTGACGCCGATATAGTCGGCCTGGTCCTTGCGCAGCTCGGTCAGTTTCACGCCGATCTTTTTCAGATGCAGGCGGGCGACCTTTTCATCCAGCGCCTTGGGCAGGATGTAGACGCCGGGGGCATAGTCGTTGCCCTTGGTCCAAAGCTCGATCTGGGCCAGCACCTGATTGGTGAAAGAGGCCGACATCACGAAAGACGGGTGGCCGGTGGCATTGCCAAGGTTCAACAGGCGGCCTTCGGACAACAGGATGATGCGGCTGCCCGAGGGCATCTCGATCATGTCCACCTGATCCTTGATGTTGGTCCATTTGTGGTTGCGAAGGCTGGCAACCTGGATTTCGTTGTCGAAGTGGCCGATGTTGCCGACGATGGCCATATCCTTCATCTCGCGCATATGCTCGATGCGGATCACGTCCTTGTTGCCGGTGGTGGTGATGAAGATGTCGGCGGTCGCAACTTCGTCTTCCAGAAGGGTCACTTCAAACCCGTCCATCGCGGCCTGCAGCGCGCAGATCGGGTCCACGTCGGTGACTTTCACCCGGGCGCCCGCACCGCGCAGACTGGCGGCCGAGCCCTTGCCCACGTCGCCATAGCCGCAAACCACGGCCACCTTGCCGGCCATCATGGTGTCGGTGGCGCGGCGGATACCGTCAACCAGCGATTCCTTGCAGCCGTATTTGTTGTCGAACTTCGACTTGGTGACGCTGTCGTTGACGTTGATCGCCGGGAAGGGCAGCTGGCCCTTCTTGTGCAGCTCGTAAAGACGATGCACGCCGGTCGTGGTCTCTTCCGACACACCGCGAATTTCGGCACGCTGTTTGGTGAACCAGCCGGGCGAGGCCGCAAGGCGCTTCTTGATCTGGTTGAACAGGCAGATTTCCTCTTCCGAGGTGGGGGTTTCGATCAGGTCTTTCTCGCCCGCCTCAACCCGCGCACCCAGAAGGATGTAAAGCGTGGCGTCGCCGCCATCGTCGAGGATCATGTTGCAGGTGCCACCCTCGCCGCCGAATTGGAAGATGCGGTCGGTGTAATCCCAGTATTCTTCAAGGCTTTCGCCCTTGATGGCGAAAACCGGGGTGCCCGATTGGGCAATGGCGGCAGCAGCGTGGTCCTGGGTCGAGAAGATGTTGCACGAGGCCCAGCGCACATCGGCACCCAGCGCCTTGAGCGTTTCGATCAGCACACCGGTCTGGATCGTCATGTGCAGCGAACCCGCGATCCGCGCGCCCTTCAGCGGCTGCGACGGCCCGAATTCCTCGCGGCAGGCCATGAGACCCGGCATTTCCGTTTCGGCAATAGTCAGCTCCTTGCGGCCGAACTCGGCCAGAGCGATATCCTTGACAACATAATCGGCGGCCATCACGGCGCTCTCCTTGATCCTTTGATTGCAGGGCAGATAGCATTGTCAGGCCGTTTCGACAACCGAGGTAGACCGATGAAACAACCCCGCGCCTGGCAGCGCATGTTGTCGGGTCGCAGGCTGGATCTGCTGGACCCGACCCCGATGGACATCGAGATCGAGGATATCGCCCATGGCCTGGCCTTCGTGGCGCGCTGGAACGGACAGACCCGGGGCGACTGGCCCTATTCGGTGGCCGAACATTCCCTTCTGGTTGAGGAAATCTTCAGCCGGCAAAATCCGGGAATTGCCCCGCGCTGGCAATTGGCGGCACTTTTGCATGATGCGCCGGAATATGTGATCGGTGACATGATAAGCCCGGTAAAAGCCGCGATCGGGGCGCAATATGGCGAGCTTGACGCCCGGCTGACCGCCGCGGTGCATTTGCGCTTTGGCCTGCCCGCGCAACTGCCCCTGGCCATAAAGAAAGCCATCAAGGCAGCCGACCATATTTCGGCCTGGCTGGAAGCCGTTCAGATTGCGGGATTTTCCGAAGCCGAAGCCGACAGATTATTCGGTCGGCCCAATTCAGGCCTGATGCGCGGGCTTGCAATCAGGCTTGAGCCCCCCGCAAAAGTGCGGGAGGCTTTTGTTGCGCGCCATCGGGCATTGCTGGCGCTTTTCTAGGATCAGATCGCCAGATCTTCGGGGCTTTTGCCTGCCTTGAGCGCCGCGTCGAACCAACGCGGGCGACGACCGCGGCCCGACCAGGTGTCAGAGGCATTTTCAGGATTGGCATATCTTGCCTTTGCAGGGGCGCGCTTGCGCGCCTTGACCACCGAAACGCCGGTCAGCTCAGCAAGGGAAAAACCCATTTCGCGCGCTTTTTCTTCAAGCTCTGCAAGGGCTTCCATCTTTTTGCGTTCTTCATAAGTCGCAATAGCCCTGGCCACTTGCGCATGCAGATCCTTAAGTTCTCTTAGAGAAAGCGCTTCAAGGTTCATTGCCATTGCGGCATCCTTTCAAAGATCAACCTTCGCTCTTTTATGCCATGGATTGGAATTTGCAAGGATATCGTTATTTCGGGCTGCGCTTTGCCAATATACGCTGCAAGGTGCGCCGGTGCATCGAAAGACGTCTTGCGGTTTCCGAGACATTGCGATCGCACATCTCATAGACCCGCTGGATATGCTCCCAACGCACACGGTCGGCCGACATCGGGTTTTCCGGAGGGGCCGGCATCATTTCGCCCTTTGCCAAAAGGGCATTCGTGATGTCATTGGCATCGGCCGGCTTTGACAGGTAATCCGTCGCCCCGAATTTCACTGCGGCCACGGCGGTGGCAATTGCGCCATAGCCGGTCAGGACGACAATGCGGCAATCGGGGCGGCTCTCGCGCAGGGTTTCGACCACATCAAGCCCGTTGCCATCTTCCAGCCGCAGGTCGACAACCGCATAGGCAGGGGGGCGGGAAACGGCGATGGCGCGGCCCGCCGCAACGCTGCCCGCTGTTTCGGGAACGAAGCCGCGCTTTTCCATGGCCTTGGCCAGACGTTTCACAAAGGCTTCGTCGTCATCAACCAGAAGAAGGCTGCGATCTGCGCCAAGTTCGGCTGGGGCTTCTTCCTGCATTCCGCGTTCCTTGCCATTGTTCTGCGTCAAAACCTAGTGCCTTGAAACGGCGGGGTCAAATTCCACGGATCAGCCGCCTGCCTTTTCCACAAAGCAGGCCGTGCGGTCTGCCATATCGGCCGCGGTATCTTCGCGTTTGAAGAATTCGACGAATCCAATCTTCGGCAGCACGAGATATGTAAAAGTGGAATGATCGACGAGATAATAGCCGTCCGTCGCCTCCTGCTTCTTGAAATAGGTCTTGTAGGCCTGCGAAGCGGCTTTCACCTGATCTTCGCTGCCGGTCAGGCCGATCATCTTGGGGTGCAGGTTGGCGGCGAAATCGCGCACCACCTCGACTGTGTCGCGTGCGGGGTCGATGGAGATGAAGGCGGGCTGCACGTCGATGCCGCGCTCGTCCAGAATGTCCACCGCTTCGGCGTTGCGGGCGTTGTCCATCGGGCAGACGTCGGGGCAGAAGGTGTAGCCAAAGTAAAGAAGCGTCGGCTTGGTGAAGATATCGGCATCGGTCACGGCCTTTCCGTCGCCATTGACCAGCGACAGCGGGCCACCGATGGCCCCACCACCGACGGCACTCGCGCGGCACGCGACGAAGGGATCATCCGCCTGATTGGCCTGGATGGCCCACCAGGTGCCCCCCAGCAAAGCCGCGACGGCAACCACCGCAACGCCGGCATAAAATCTTGTCATCTCAGACCCCGCTTTCAGGTTCGCGTTGAACCGCTGTTTCCACAGCCTTATCAATCACAGGACGCGCATCAAGGCCGATTGTCATGCAAGAGAACGGAAGTATCGCAGATTTCAACCCCGCCCGCAGCGATTGGCTGCGGCTGCAGACGCTGGTCTTGCTGCGCTGGATGGCGATCGGAGGGCAATTGCTGGCGATTGCCGTGGCGAGTCAGGTCTATGACGTCGCACTGCCTCTGGGACTGTGCCTTGTCGCCGTCGGGGCGGCCGTGATCGCAAATCTGGTGCTGGTGGCCGTCTATCCGGCCAACAAGCGGCTGAACCGGACCGAGGCGCTGGTGGCGCTGGTGTTCGACCTGTCGCAGCTGGCCTTCCTTTTGTTCCTCACGGGTGGACTTTCGAACCCCTTCGCCGTGCTGATCCTGGCGCCGGTGACAGTTTCGGCCAGCACCCTGCCGCTGCGTGCCACGCTGTTTCTGGGGGGGCTGGCACTTGCCTTTGTCACGATCCTGGCAGTGGCCTATGTGCCTTTGCAGGTCGCCGGCGCGTCAATCACGGTGCCGCCGCTGATCGGTTTCGGCTTTTTGCTGTCTCTGGTCATCAGCATCGTGTTCATGGGGATCTATTCGCATCGTGTCGCCTCCGAAAAGCGGTCAATGTCGGATGCGCTTCTGGCAACGCAGATGGCGCTTGCGCGGGAGCAGAAGCTGACCGATCTGGGCGGGGTGGTTGCGGCAGCCGCGCATGAATTGGGCACACCTCTGGCAACGATCAAGATGGTCAGCGCCGAGATGCTGGACGAATTGTCGGACCGGCCCGATCTGGCCGAGGACGCGCGGTTGATCCATCAGCAGGCCGACCGCTGCCGGGATATCCTGCGGTCCATGGGCAAGGCGGGCAAGGACGATCTTCACATGCGGCAGGCCCCACTGGGCGCCGTTCTGCACGAGGCGGCTGAACCGCATCTGGAGCGGGGAAAGAAGGTGAATTTCTCCGTCGGTCCGGCTTTTGGCACCCGCACCGGCGAGCCGAATATCCTTCGACGGCCCGAGCTGATACACGGCCTGCGCAATCTGGTGCAGAACGCCGTTGATTTCGCCCGGTCGCAAGTCTGGGTGGATGCGGTCTGGACCGATGACACGTTGACGCTGCGGATCATCGACGACGGAGCGGGCTTCCCGACCCATGTCATCGGACGGCTGGGCGATCCGTTCCTGCGGGCAAGGCGCGATGACGTCGGCGCGGTGCGGCGCCCGGGGTATGAGGGCATGGGGCTGGGCCTGTTCATCGCCAAGACACTGCTGGAGCGGACGGGGGCGGAACTGGCCTTTGCCAATGCGGCCGATCCGTTCCTGAGCCCGGGTGAACGCCCCGAACGCTCTGGCGCCATTGTCGAGGCGGTCTGGCCGCTCGACCGGATCGTCGGCAAGCGGGGGGAGGCCCTTGGCGAAAACGAGATAATCCGCTGAGGCCGACCTGTTCTTAATCGCCTGTTAACCCTCTCAGCCCTAAGTTGCGATTGAATTGAGGAAAACACCCAATCCAGGGTGTTTGGCCGGGAGAGCGGTTTGGACTGGTTGCTTGCACTTGCCTTGTTGCTGATCGCCGTCGTGGCCGCTGTTGCAGCGCTTCTTGTCGTCAATGCCCTGAAGGGCCCGGGGCAGCGCCACAGTGAATCAATCTTTGCCGACGCCGGCAGGACGGGCGAGGCGACCGGAGAGACAGTTTTCCTGTTCGATGGCGAGGCTCTGCTGGATGCAACCCCGGGCGCGCGGCAGATCCTGGCGGCGAGTCGGGGCAAGGGAAGCGCTTGGCCAAGGCTGCTGGGTTATCTTTCCGCTCATTTCTCAGATGTGCGGGAAGAGCTGGGCCGGTTGGAGGAAAAGGGCCAGATCATTCTGTCGGGCAAGACGGCAAAGGGCACTCTGCTGCTGACGGCCAGCCTGACGGGTGGGATCACCCGCATCGCGTTGAGCGACCCGTCCAGGGACGCGCGGATGACAGGGGCCGATGCCTTGGCCTTTCAGGCCCTGACGGAAGAGGTCGAGGATCTGCGCGATGTCCTGGCGCAAACCCCGGTGCTGATCTGGCGCGAGGATGCGCAAGGAGACGTGGTCTGGGCCAATGCCGCCTATCTTTTGAAAGCCATGTCAAGCCTGACGGGCGGGCGCGAGCTGGGTTGGCCCTTGCCAAGGCTTTTCGAACAGCTGGCAACGCAGGGCTCGGTCCGGGGACAAAGGGCGGTGCTGAGCGATGCCGATCAGGGCCAAAGCTGGTTTGATCTGATCGGGGTTGAAAGTGACGGAGCGCGTTTGATGTTCGCACTGCCGGCGGATGCGGCGGTCAACGCCGAGAGCGCGCTGCGCGACTTCATGCAGACGCTGAGCAAGACCTTCGCGCAGTTGCCCATCGGGCTGGCAATCTTTGACCGGCAGCGGCAGTTGCAGCTTTTCAACCCGGCCCTGTTGGACCTGACAGGCCTGCCGCCGGACTTCCTTTCGATGCGGCCTTCCTTGCTGTCGGTTCTGGATGCGCTGCGCGACCGCAACATGATTCCTGAACCCAAGGACTATCGCAGTTGGCGGCGGCAATTGGTGGAGATGGAGAAGGCAGCAGCTTCGGGGCTGTATGAGGAAACCTGGAACCTGCCAGACGGTCAGACGTTCAAGGTGATCGGCAGGCCACATCCGAACGGGGCGCTGGCGTTGATGATTGAGGACATTACGAACGAGGTCACGCGCAATCGCCGCTATCGTCTGGATCTGGAACTTGGCCAGGCGGTGATTGACGAGATGGAGGAGGCAGTGGCAGTCTTCTCCTCATCGGGCCAGTTTGTCATGTCAAACCTTGCCTATGCGAGGCTCTGGGCGCATGAGCCGGAAGGTGGGCTGAAGCCGGAAACCATCAAGACGGTGGCAGCCCATTGGCGGGCACAGTCTGCCCCGGCGACTATCTGGTCAGAGGCGGAAGAATTCATCTCGACCGTTGGCAACAGGGTGACCTGGCGTGGCGAGGCGCGGCTTGTGGATGGCAGGCTTGTGACCTGTCGTTTTGTGCCTTTGGCGGGCGGGGCAACGCTGGCCGCCTTTCGGACAGCGGACGTCGCCTCGGCAGGCCGACCGCAGATGACCGTAGCCGAATCGCTAAAAACCGCCTGATGCCTTGCGGCGGTGGCCGGGTCGGATAAACTTGGGCGGATGAATGATGTTGCCCCGCCCCCGATTGAGGTTTATCTGCCCGACCCCGCAGCGACCGAGCGTCTTGGCGCCTGGTTTGCCCCGCGCCTGCGGGCCGGGGATTGCCTGTTGCTGGAAGGCCCTATCGGCGCGGGCAAAAGCCTGTTTGCCCGCTCGTTCATCCAAAGCCGTCTGGGCCGGGCCGAGGACGTGCCCTCGCCGACTTTCACGCTGGTTCAGACCTATGAAGCGGATCTTGAGATATGGCACGCCGATCTTTACCGCCTGTCGAACCCGGACGAAGTGTTCGAACTGGGCCTTGAGGCCGCCTTTGATACCGGGATCTGCCTGATCGAATGGCCGGATCGTTTGGGCCGTTTCGCCCCAGGCGGGGCGCTGCGGCTGGTCTTTGCGGCAAAAGGTGAGGGGCGATCCGTTACTGTGAGCCTGGGAAGAAGGTCCGATCTGGCGGGGGAGCTTCTGGCCGACTGGGGGGTGCATGACTGACCGCGCAACACTGTCCAGCCAGTTCCTCATCCGCGCAGGCTGGGGCGATGCCGCGCGGCGCTTTCTCGCAGGTGACGCCTCGGACCGCAGCTATGATCGGCTTGCAAGGGGCGGAAAAACCGCCGTCCTGATGGATGCCCCGCCGGGCAAGGGCGACGATCCGGCGGTGTTCCTTCGGGTGGCCGACCATCTTCTGGGCCTTGGACTGTCGGCACCGCGCTGTCTGGCGCAGGATCTGACGCATGGGTTTCTGTTGCTGGAGGATCTCGGGGATGGCGTCTATGCCCGTCTAGCCGCAGCCAATCGCGCGATAGAACTCCCGCTTTATGCAGCAGCGACGGATGTGCTTTTGACGCTGCAGACGAAGCCGCCGCTGGAGGACCTGCCTGACCTGTCGGCACAAGACTGGGCCGAGGCCGCTTGCTTTGCACTGGACTGGTATCGCCGCGCGGTCGCCGATGATGTGGGCGACCGCGACGGGTTTCGCGCCACCTTGCACGACCTGATTGCAACTCATGCCGATGGGCCAAGGGTGATGATCCTGCGGGATTATCACGCCGAAAACCTGCTGTGGTTGCCCGAACGGGACGGCATTGCCCGGGTGGGCCTGCTGGACTTCCAATTGGCCCAGATGGGGCAGCCGGGCTATGATCTGGTTTCGCTGCTGCAGGACGCCCGTCGCGATGTTTCACGTGAAACGATATCCGCAATGATCCGTCGCTTTCAGGAGGCTACTGGCGCTGGACCCGACTTCGAGGCGTCTTACGCCGTTCTGGGCGCACAGCGGGCGCTGCGCATCCTGGGGGTTTTCGTGAGACTGGCGAAGGTGTCGGGCAAACCCGGCTACCTGCAGTTGCTTCCGCGGGTCTGGAAGCAGTTGCAGGAAAACCTGGCCCACCCGGTCAACGCCCCGCTTGAACGCCTGTGCGCCAGGCTCTTGCCCCGACCCACGCCGGAAACGCTTGCCCTGATAGGTTCACGATGCCCTTCCCCTTGATGATCTTTGCCGCCGGCTTCGGCACCCGGATGGGCGCCTTGACGGCGAACCGGCCGAAGCCCCTGATCAAGGTGGCGGGCCGGGCGCTCGTCGATCACGCGCTGGACCTGGCGGCGACAGCAGGTGCAAAGCCCGTGGTGGTGAACACCCATTATCTTGCCGGGCAGATTGCAGACCACCTTGCCAACCGCCCGGTGATCCTGTCCGAAGAACCCGGTCAGATCCTGGAAACCGGCGGCGGGTTGCGCAAGGCGCTGCCTCATCTGGGCAAAGGGCCGGTGATGACGTTGAACAGCGATGCGGTCTGGACCGGGGAAAATCCGCTGACCCAACTTGCCCGCCATTGGGACCCGGACCGGATGGAGGCGCTGTTGCTGCTTCTGCCGACCGATCAGGCAACGGGCCATTGCGGACAGGGCGATTTTCTCATGGCCGAAACAGGCGTTCTGTCGCGGGCGAAGGGGGCACCCGGCTTGGTCTATCTGGGGGCGCAGATCCTGCAAACCAAAGGGCTGCAGCAGATTGAGCAGGAAGTTTTCTCGTTGAACCTGCTGTGGGATGACATGATCGCACGGGGCAAGGTGCACGGTCTGGTTCATCGGGGCGGCTGGTGCGACGTAGGCCATCCCGCAGGAATAGCGCAGGCTGAAAACCTGCTGGCCAACCATGTTTGACACCCACGGCCCCCGTATTTTCGGCCTTGCACCCGGCACGGATTTCCCGGCCGAACTAGTGTCCGGGCTCATTGAGCGTATGGCCTCGCACCCGCCCGAGGCCATGGCCCGGGTGGAAGTCTATCTGAACACCACGCGTATGCGCCGCCGTGTTACCGATCTGTTCGCGGCAAGGGGCGCGCGGCTGTTGCCCCGGTTGCGGCTGGTGACTGAATTGGCCGACAGCACCGGCCTCGCTCTTCCTGCCGCCGTCCCCCCGCTGCGTCGTCAGTTGGAACTGGCGCAACTGATCGCTGCGCTCCTTGATGCCCAGCCAGAACTGGCCCCGCGCAATGCCCTCTATGATCTGGCTGACAGTCTGGCAGAGCTGATGGCGGAAATGCATGTCGAGGGACTGCACCCCTCGAAACTGGCTGCACTGGACGTGTCGAACCATGCCGCGCATTGGGCCCGGACCCAGGCCTTTCTGGGCATCGTGGCGCAGGTGTTCGACCAGACCGCCACACCCGACGCAGAGGCCCGGCAAGCCATGGCAGTCGGGCAACTGGCACAACGCTGGGCCACCAACCCGCCAACACACCCGATCCTGATCGCCGGCTCAACCGGTTCGCGCGGCACGACACTGCGGCTGATGGAGCTGGTTGCGGCGCTACCGCAAGGCGCGCTGGTGCTGCCGGGGTTCGATTTTGACACGCCAGAGCGGGTCTGGGACCAGATGGATGACGCTCTGACCGCCGAAGATCACCCCCAGTATCGCTTCCGCCGCATCCTTGACCGCCTGTCGCAGCAACCGGCCAGCGTGCAGCCCTGGCGCAACGCCCCTGCACCTTCACCTGCCCGGAATGCACTGGTCTCTCTGGCCCTTCGCCCGGCTCCGGTGACCGACCAATGGCTGACCGAAGGGCCACACCTGCCCGACCTCGGCGCCGCAACCGAAGCCCTGACGCTGATCGAGGCGCCCTCGACACGGGTCGAGGCCCTGTCGATCGCCCTGATCCTGCGAAAGGCCGTGGAAGACAGCAAGACGGCCGCCCTGATCTCGCCCGACCGGGTGCTGACCCGGCAGGTGACTGCGGCGCTGGACCGCTGGGGCATCTTGCCCGACGATTCGGCCGGTCGGCCACTCGCCCTGTCACCACCCGGCAGGTTCCTTCGCCAGATCGCGCGGGCCTTGGGCGGCAAGCTGACGGCCGATCAGCTTCTCGCGCTCCTCAAGCACCCGTTGACGGCCTCGGGCGGGGACAGGGGCACCCATCTGCGCCTGACACGCGATCTGGAACTGTCGATCCGCCGCCACGGCCCGGTATTCCCCACCGGGACAGCCCTCTTGCGCTGGGCCGAAAGCCGAAACGATCCGGCTGCCATAGCCTGGGCCGGGCTCCTTGGCACGATCATCGACAGGTTCGAACCGGTACCCACGCAACCGCTTTCGGCCATGGTCGCGCTGCACCGCGATCTGTCAGAGGCGATTGCGCGCGGCGACGCACCCGAGGGCAGCGGCGGTCTCTGGCAGAAAGAAGCCGGCGAAAGCGCAGCCAAGCTGTTTGCCGAGCTGCAAGATGAGTCACCGCACGGCGGCAACTTTGATCCGGCGGCCTATTGCGACCTGTTCGAGGCAATCGTCGCAAAGGGCGAGGTTCGCGAAACCGTGCAGCCCCACCCGCGGGTGATGATCTGGGGCACGCTGGAAGCCCGGGTGCAAGGCGCCGATCTGGTGGTGCTGGGCGGGCTCAATGATGGCGTCTGGCCCAAGCTGCCCGATCCCGACCCCTGGCTGAACCGCAAGATGCGCAAGGACGCCGGCCTTTTGCTGCCCGAACGCCAGATCGGCCTTGCCGCGCATGATTTTCAACAGGCCATTGGCGCGCCACAGGTGGTTCTGACCCGCGCCACCCGAGACGCCGAGGCGCAGACCGTGCCTTCGCGCTGGTTGAACCGGTTGCAGAACCTGATGGCCGGTCTGCCACAAAGAAGCGGCGAAGAAGCGCTGAAGGCAATGCGCAGCCGGGGCGCTGCCTGGGTGCAATGGGCGCAGGCGATGGACCGCCCCGTCAAGGCCGAGCCGCCGGCTCCCCGCCCGGCCCCTCGTCCCCCGGTCGCCGCCCGTCCCGACCGGCTCTCGCTGACCGAGATCACCCGACTGATCCGCGACCCCTATGCCATCTACGCCCGCCATGTGCTGCGCCTGCGTCCGCTAGACCCCTTGCGCGCCGCCCCCGATCCGCGCGACCGCGGGTCCATCCTGCACGACATTCTGGAACAATTCGTCCGTAACCGCCCCGAAGGCGAAACCCGCGAGGCTGCCCGCGTGCGGCTTTTGTCCATTGCCGCTGATGTCCTGACCGAAGGAACACCCTTTCCAGCGGCACGGATGCTTTGGCTGTCGCGTCTGGCCCGCGCGACCGAACATTTCCTGACGCAAGACGCCAGGCACGGCGGCACGCCCGTGGTTCTTGAAAAACCCGGCGCCCTGCAGATCGACCTGCCCGATCTGCAGCGCAGCTTTACCCTTGCCGGCAAACCCGACCGGATCGACGCCCTGCCCGACGGCCGGCTGCATCTGATCGATTACAAGACCGGTACACCGCCCTCCAAACCACAACAGAACAGCTTTGAAAAACAGCTGCGTCTGACCGCCGCCATGGTCGAACGCGGCGGCTTTGCCGATCTGGGCCCGACCGAGGTTGCAAGTTTTGCCTATATCGGCCTTGGCAGTGGCGACAAGGTGGTCGAAAGCACCCGCGAAGAGGTGGATATCGACGGCGAATGGGAAAAGTTCCTTCGGCTGATCACCCGCTATGCCCAGCGCTCCACCGGCTATGCTGCCCGACGGGCGGTCTTTGCAGAACGGATCGAGGGCGACTATGATCACCTTGCGCGCTACGGCGAGTGGCAGATGACCGACCGCGCCACCCCCGAGGACGTGGGAGATGACACACCATGACTCTGCGCGATGACGCCACCGAACGGCAGGTTCAGGCCGCCGAGCCCTTTGCCAGCACCTGGGTTGCCGCCAATGCAGGCTCGGGCAAGACACGGGTGCTGATCGACCGGGTGGCGCGGCTTTTGCTCCGCGGGGTCGAACCGCAGCGCATCCTCTGTCTGACCTACACCAAGGCCGCCGCGACCGAGATGCAGAACCGCCTGTTCCAGCGGCTGGGCGGCTGGGCGATGCGCCCCGATGACGCCTTGCGCAAGGATCTGACCGATCTGGGCGAAGGACCGCAGTTCGGCCCCGAGGATCTTGCCCGCGCCCGGCGGCTCTTTGCCCGCGCCCTTGAAACGCCGGGCGGCCTTCGCATCCAGACCATCCACAGCTTTTGCGCCACGCTTCTGCGCCGCTTCCCGCTGGAGGCCGGCGTGTCGCCCGGATTTTCCGAACTGGACGACCGCGCCGCCCGCCTGTTGCGTGCCCAGATCATCGAGGAAATGGCCGAAACCCGCGCGCCCGAGGTGATGCGCGAGGTGGCGGCGGTCTATAGCGGCGAAGATTTCACCGCGCTGATGGAACAGGTCACAGGTGCCCGCCACAGCTTTGCCCGCCTGCCGATCGAGGCCGAACTGAAGGCAGCCTTTGGTCTGAAACCCGACGAAACCCTGCCCTCGGTAATTGGCCAATGCCTGTTGGGGGACGAGGCAGACCTGATCGCCGCATGCCTTCCCATCCTTCAGCGTGGCAAGAAGACCGATACCGACCTCGCCGCAGCCCTCGCCCGGATCGACTTTGCCACAGACGGAAGCAAGATCGTCAGGATGCTGGAAGAGGCCTGCCTGACCAAGGCCGGCACGGTGAAAAAGAACCTCCCGACCGGCGACACCGTCAAGGCGCTGGGCCCCCTGGCCAACCGCCTGGCCAGCCTGTTCGCTCGCATCGCCGAGACGCGAGAGAAGTTTGTCGCGCTGGACGCGGTTGCCCGGACACAGGCCCTGCACCGTTTTGCCGCCGCCTTCCTGCCGCTTTACGAACGCGCCAAGGCAGCGCGCGGTTGGCTTGACTTTGACGACCTGATCGCGCGCGCGCGCGGTCTGCTGACCGATCCCGGGGTGGCGGCCTGGGTCCTCTATCGATTGGATGGCGGGATCGACCACATTCTGGTGGATGAGGCGCAGGACACCTCACCCGACCAGTGGAAGGTGATCGAGCTTCTGGCGGCAGAATATACCGCGGGTGAAGGGGCCGGGGGCGACCGGGATCGCACGCTGTTCGTGGTCGGTGACAAGAAACAGTCGATCTATTCATTCCAGGGCGCCGATGTGGCCGCCTTTGACGAAAAGCACGCCCTGTTCCGGGACAGGTTCAGGGCGGCTGGCAAGCAGTTTCAGGACATGGAGCTGCAATATTCCTTCCGCTCTGCCGCGGCGGTCTTGCAGGTGGTGGACGCAACCTTTGCCGATGGCTTCCTTCAGGCGCTGGGTATCAACCCCGGTCATATCGCCTTCAAGAGTGGCCTTCCCGGCCGCGTCGATCTGTGGCCGCTGATCGAACCGGTGAAAGCCGAAGAGGACAAGAGTTGGGATGACCCTGTCGATCTGGTCAGCGAAACCCATCACACCGCGCAGCTTGCCGACAGGATCGCGGCAGAGATCGCCCGGTTGATCGCCTCGGGGACGCAAATTCCAGACGAGGACGGCACGCCGCGCCCGGTTCACGCCGGCGACTTCCTGATCCTTGTTCAGCGCCGGTCCGGGCTGTTTTCGGAAATCATCCGTGCCTGCAAGGCTCAGCGTCTGCCTATCGCCGGGGCCGACCGGCTCAAGCTGGCGGCGGAACTGGCGGTAAAGGATCTGGCGGCGCTTCTGTCGTTTCTGGCCACCCCCGAAGATGACCTTTCGCTGGCAGCCGTCCTGCGCTCGCCCCTGTGCGGATGGAGCGAGGATCAACTCTTTCGCCTTGCTCATGGCCGGAAGGGCTATCTCTGGGAGGAAATGCGTCACAAGGCGCCGAATAGTGACGCTTTCGCCATGTTGGCCGATCTGCGCGATCAGGCCGACTTTCTGCGGCCCTTCGACCTTCTGGATCGCGCGCTGACGCGGCATCAGGGCAGGGCCCGCCTTCTCGCCCGACTGGGAGATGAGGCCGAGGACGGGATTGACGAATTGCTCTCGCAGGCACTGGGCTATGAACAGACCGACGTGCCCAGCCTGACCGGCTTTCTGATCTGGATGGAAACCGACGACATTACGGTGAAGCGCCAGATGGAAGGCGCGGGCGACAAGATCCGGGTAATGACGGTGCATGGCGCAAAGGGGCTGGAAGCGCCGATTGTCATTCTGCCCGACACCACCGACCGCAACCCGCAGGACCGCGACGAAATCTATCGCCTCCCGCAGGGTCTGCCCGTGTGGAAAACCCCCGCCGATGCCTCGCCCCCCGCCATCCGCGAGACCCGCGCGCTGCGCAAGGCCGATCAAGCCGCAGAAAGCGCGCGGCTTTTGTATGTTGCGCTCACCCGCGCACGCACCTGGCTGATCGTTGCCGGCGCGGGCGAGGCCAAGACAGCCACCGGCAAGCCACCCGAACCCAAGCCCCTGCAGGACTGGTGCTGGTATCGGCTGGTTGAGAAGGCGATGCTTGCGCTGGGTGCCGGGCCCGTTTCGGGCGGCGTGTTGCGCTGGGCCAATGGCGCTTGGCCAGCAGATCGGCAGATGGAACTGGCACCCGCAGTCCAAAGCACCACCTTGCCCGCCTGGGCGCTGACCCCGGCGGCCGAGGCTGCCCGCCCCGTGCAGCCCTTGTCGCCCTCTGACCTTGGCGGGGCCAAGGCCCTGCCCGGCGAGGGTCTGGACCTGTCCGAGGACGCAGCCAAGACCCGCGGCACGGCGATCCACCTCTTGCTGGAACACTTGCCGCAATCGCAGCCCGACGCATGGCCCCACATGGCCGAAGCGCTGATCACCGACGCCGCGCTGCGTGACGAGGCGCTGGCCGTTGCCCGGAAGGTGCTGGAAAACCCGGCACTCGCATGGCTGTTTACGCCCGACACACTGGCCGAGGTGCCCTTCGTCGCCCCCATAGGCACAAGCGTGCTCGTTGGAACGATCGACCGGCTTGTGGTGGGGCAGGACCGGGTGGTTGTGGTGGACTTCAAGTCGAACGCCCGGGTCCCCGATCACCCCGATCAGGTGCCCGAAGGCCTTTTGCGGCAGATGGGGGCATATGTCACCGCAATGCGGCAGATCTACCCCGACCGCCCGATCGAGGCCCAGATCCTCTGGACGGCGACAGCGCAACTGATGCCGCTTGATCCCGAAGTCGTGACTGCAGCCCTGCAGCGCACCGCGATCCCTTGACCTTCCGGCCCCAGTTCCCTAGCTTTGGTTCCTGATATTTTTTCTCGGGAGTCCCGCCATGGGTGCCAATACCGTCGCCGTCACCGATGCAACCTTCGACGCCGAAGTGCGCAAGTCGGATATTCCCGTCGTGGTCGATTTCTGGGCCGAATGGTGCGGACCGTGCCGCCAGATCGGCCCGGCGCTTGAAGAACTGGCTGCAGAATACGCCGGCAAGGTCAAGATCGTGAAGGTCAACGTAGACGAAAACCCCGACAGCCCGGCCGTGTTGGGCGTTCGCGGCATTCCGGCGCTGTTCCTGTTCAAGGATGGGCAGGTGGTGTCGAACAAGATCGGCGCGGCCCCCAAGGCGGCGCTGGCCAACTGGATTCAGTCGGCAATCTGATCGGCGGAAAACCTCATCCGGAAGGGCGGTCCATCGCGGCCGCCCTTTTGTTTTCCGATCCGCGCTTTCATATTGGCCCAAACGATGGAGAGACCCATGGCGGACGACAAATTCCCCGGCTGGCACGGCACGACCATTCTGGCGGTGCGGCGGGGCGGACAGGTTGTGGTGGCAGGCGATGGGCAGGTTTCGCTGGGCAATACCGTCATCAAGGGAACAGCCCGCAAGGTGCGCCGGCTGTCGCCCGGTGGTCACGGTGTGGTCTGCGGCTTTGCGGGATCAACGGCCGATGCCTTTACCCTGCTGGAAAGGCTGGAGAAAAAGCTGGAATCCGCCCCGGGTCAGTTGGCGCGTGCCTGTGTAGAGCTGGCTAAGGACTGGCGCATGGACAAATACCTGCGCAACCTCGAGGCCATGCTGATCGTCACCGATGGCGCCGATCTTTTCGTCATTACCGGCGCGGGCGATGTCCTGGAGCCGGAACATGACGTGGCTGCCATAGGATCGGGCGGAAATTTTGCGCTGGCCGCCGCGCGCGGGCTTATGCAAACCGATCTGCCCGCAGAAGAGATCGCCCGCAAGGCCATGGCGATTGCGGCTGATATCTGCGTGTACACCAATGGCAACCTGACGGTGGAGACCATCGCGAAATGACCAATCTGACCCCGCGCGAGATTGTTTCGGAACTGGATCGCCACATCATCGGCCAGCGCGAGGCCAAGCGCGCCGTCGCCGTGGCCCTGCGCAACCGCTGGCGCAGGAAGAATCTTGCCGATGACCTGCGGGACGAGGTTTACCCCAAGAACATCCTGATGATCGGACCGACGGGGGTCGGCAAGACCGAGATTTCGCGCCGTCTGGCGAAACTGGCCAAGGCTCCCTTCCTGAAGGTCGAAGCGACAAAGTTCACCGAGGTCGGCTATGTCGGACGCGATGTTGACAGCATCATCCGCGATCTGGTGGATGCCGCGATGATCGACACCCGCGCCCGGATGCGCGACGACGTAAAGGCCCGCGCCCACAAGGCCGCCGAAGAACGTGTCATCGAGGCTCTGGCGGGCAAGGACGCCCGCGAACAGACCCGCGAGTTGTTTCGCGGCAAGCTGAAGCGCGGCGAGCTGGACAGCACCATGATCGAGATCGAGGTGCAGGACAGCGCCGCCCCTCAGGGCATGTTCGGCATGATGCCGGGCATGGAAAACCAGATGCAGGGGCTGAATGACCTGTTCAAGGCCTTTGGCGGGCGCACCAGCCGCAAGCGGGTGACGGTGGCTGACAGCTATGATCTTCTCATCGGGCAAGAGGCCGACAAGCTCTTGGATGACGAGGCGGTAAAGGCCGTCGCGCTGGAGGCGGTTCAGGAAAACGGCATTGTTTTCCTTGATGAAATCGACAAGATCTGCGCCCGGTCCGATGCGCGCGGCGCCGATGTTTCGCGCGAAGGCGTGCAGCGCGACCTCTTGCCCCTGATCGAGGGCACGACGGTTTCGACCAAATACGGCCCGGTGAAGACCGACCATATCCTGTTCATCGCCAGCGGAGCCTTCCACATCGCCAAACCCTCGGATCTTTTGCCAGAGCTGCAGGGGCGCCTGCCAATCCGGGTGGAACTCTCGCCGCTGAGCGAAGAAGATTTCGTGCGCATCCTGACGGAGACGGACAACGCCCTGACCCGGCAATACAAGGCCCTGATGGCGACCGAAGATGTGTCGGTGACCTTTACCGCCGATGGCATCGCCGCGCTTGCGCGGATCGCGGCAGAGGTCAACCGCAGCGTGGAAAACATCGGCGCCCGGCGGCTTTATACCGTGATGGAGCGGGTGTTCGAGGATCTGTCCTTTACCGCGCCAGATCGTGCGGGTGACAGCGTCACTGTCGACGCCGCCTTTGTCGAGGCGCATCTTGGGGCTCTTGCCCGCTCGGCCGACATCTCGCGTTACGTTCTTTAGGTAAGCCTTTTGCGGATCACCCTCGCCCTTGCCCTGAGCCTGCTTGTCGCCTGCACTCCGCGCGGCACCATCAGCTATGACCCATCGGCGGCAGCGGTGGGAGATGTGACCCCGGTGTTCATCGGCACGACGCGCGAGATGACGGCAGGCGGCTTTGGGCCGGAACGGTCAGAGGAAATGCGCTTTGCCCGTTATGACATCTCGATCCCGCCAAGACGCGAACCGGGCGAGATCAACTGGCCCAGCCGGTTTGAAAAACCTGACGCCACGCGGCATTTCCTGACGACAAAAGAAGTGCTCTATCCGCAGGATGACGCTTTCCGCGCCGATCTGAAGCGGCAATTGGCAGTCCATGGCAATGAAGCGGTGATCTTTGTTCACGGCTACAACAACAACTTTTCGGAAGGCCTGTATCGCATCGCGCAGTTTTCGCACGATCTGGAACTGCCGGGGGCTGTGGTGCACTATGCCTGGCCATCGGCGGCCAAGCCGCTTGGCTATGTCTATGACCGTGATTCAGCAATGTTCGCCCGCGACGGGCTGGAGGCGCTGATCAATGAAGTGGCCGCTGCCGGCGCGCGCCGCATTCTGCTGGTGGCACATTCCATGGGGTCAAACCTGGCCATGGAGGCCCTGCGCCAAAGCGCCATTCGCGGCAAGGGCCCGGCGCTTGACCGTCTGGCAGGGGTAATCCTGATTTCCCCGGATATCGACGTAGAGGTCTTTCGCTCGCAGGCCCGTGCGATGAAGGAGTTGCCGCAGCCCTTCCTGATCGTCGGCTCGGACCGCGACAGGATGCTGGGCCTGTCGGCGCGGCTGACGGGCCAGACCGAACGGCTGGGATCCTTGTCGGATGTGTCGAAAGTGGCCGACCTGAAAGTCACCTTTCTGGATGTCAGCGAGTTCAGTGAGGGGGCGGGGCATTTCACCTTGGGCGACAGCCCGGCCCTGATAAAGCTGATCGACAGCGTGGGCCAGATCGAAGGAGCGTTCGAGGATGACCGGGCGCGGCGCGTGGGTCTGGTCTCAGGTGTGGTGATGTCGGTGCAGAATGCCACGCAGATCGTGCTGACTCCGGTGGCCCAGATTGCGGCGGGCGTGAACCAGTAATCAGCGGCGACGCAGATAGACGTAATAGGCACCCGAACCGCCGTGGCGCAGATGGGCTTCGGCCACCTGCAAGACGGCCTGTCCCAAGGGCGGCAGACGCAACCAGTGCGGCACCTGATGGCGCAAAACACCCATGCGTTGGGGGATCGGGCCGATATCCTCGCCGCGTTTGCCCTTGCCGGTGATGACCAGCACCAGACGCAACCCATCGGACTGGGCATTCAGGACGAAACGGATCAGTTCGGGATGCGCCTCGGAAAGGGTCATGCCGTGCAGGTCAAGCCGGGCCTCGGGCATCAGCTTGCCCTTTGTCATCTTGCCGTGGGTCTTGGCATCCATCTGCAAGGGCGCGGCTGCGAGCGCTTCGGACGGCGAGGGCGTCAGATCGATCCGGGTTGTTGCCTTGGTCTTTTCGCCCAGACGGAACAGCGGCACGCGCGGGTGGGCATGGCCCTGAGGGTCGGGCGCCTCGGGGTGGAGGGGCACGGCATGGGCGGGCGTTTCGACCTCTTTCAGGAACAACTGGCGGCCCGGGTGCATGGGCCGGGCCGTGCGGGCAACGGCAGCCCAGACTTCTTGTTCCTCGGGGCGCAGCGACCGACGGCGAACCATGGCTCAGCCCTCCGGCAGCATGGCATAGGCGCGGTCGATGGGCAAAAGCACGATCATCCGCCCTCCATCCTTGACCGTTCCGGCGGCATTCCCAGCCGCATCGCCTGTGCCATAGAAGATATCCGCCCGCTGCATCCCCTTGATCGCCCCGCCGGTGTCCTGCGCGACCATCAGGCGACGCAAGGGATCGGCACCGTCTTTCTCGATCCAGACCGGGGCGCCAAGGGGGGTATAGTCAGGATCGATGGCGACAGAGCGGAGCGGGGTGATCGAACGGCCCATGGCCCCGATGGGCCCCTTGTCGGCCGGCAGTTCATCCAGCTTGCGGAAGAACACATAAGACGGGTTGTGGTTGAGCATGGCGCTGCCACTGCTGCCGCTCCGCCGGACCCAGGCCTTGATCTCCTGGGCGGAAACCTCATCTGGCGTATGGGTGCCACGGCGGATCATCTCGGCCCCGACCGACCGATAGGGATGCCCGTTCTTGCCGCCGTACCCGACGCGCATCACCCGCCCGTCAGGAAGGCGGATGCGGCCCGAGCCCTGAACTTGCAGGAAATACAACTCCACCGGATCTTCCAGCCAGGCGAGTTCCAGCCCGCGGCCGCGCAGGGCGCCCGCCTCGATTGCAGCGCGGTCAAGATAGACCTGACCTTCGATCAATTCCGGCGGCTTGCGGTAGATCGGATAGGCGAAGCGCGAGGATCGGGTGAGCGAGCCGTTCAGTTCTGGTTCGTAATAGCCGGTGAACAGGGCCGGGGGCGTGCCGATGATGACGGGCTTGAAGAACAATTCAAAAAAAGCCTTGGCCGAGGCGTCAGAGGCCCCGGCGTCGGCGGCAAAGGCGCAGATCGGGCGCCAATCCGGATCTGTCAGCTTGTCGCAGGTTTCCAGAAAGGCCGTCAACGCCGCGCGGTGATCGTCTGTTTCCCAGCCATCCAAGGCCTCGAAATGCAGCATCTGTGCCGGGGCTTTGGTTGCCCCGGTCATGGCCAACGCCGCAAGGCAAAGGGCAAGAAGGGCACGCATCGCTCCGCGTCAGTCGCCGGTGGCCACAAGCTGCCAGTTCGGATCTTGCACACCCATCCGGCGGGCAAAGGTCCACGCTTCGCGTTGGCGTTTCACGCTGGTCGGGTGGCCATCGACCACCTCACCCGCCGCATTGCGAACGACCGAAGTCAACTCGCCCGTAAAGCGCACGGTGACTTCGGCTGTGCGGCTGGCGGCGTCATATTCGGCTTCTTCAATCGCCAATTCGCGCAGACCGACAAAATTCGCCTCAACCGTCAGGCCCTCGCGTTCACGGGCGTTTATGGCTTGGGTGAAACTGGCCTCGACCTCGTCGCTGAGGAAGGGGCGGATCGCGTCAATATCGCCACGCTCAAAGGCCATGAGGATCATCTCATAGGCCCCGCGGGCCCCCTTGAGGAAATCGGCAACCGAAAAACTGGGCTCGGCCTGTTTCATCTGCGCCAGCGCGCGGGCGGCGGCGGACCCCTCGGGAACGTGATCGATGATGTCACGATCAGGGCCGCCTTCGATAACTTCGAAGTTGCGCTTCACGCGCGTGGGCGCCTGATCTGCCGGCAGCGGCGGTTTTTCGAACCCCTCGCGCGAGCCAAGGACCGACCGCAGCTTCAGGATCAGAAAGACCGCAATTCCGGCCAGAACCAGAAGTTGCAAAAGCGAAGAGTTCATATCGACCTCGGATCAAATTGGCCCGATGGGTTGGTGGATCGGACGTTGCATGCCTATGTAGGGGCTGGTGCGGCGCAAGTCCAGTTTGCCGCGGATTTGAGGGCGATGATGAAGGCGATTGCGCTGTTTCTGGTTTGGCCGCTGATCGAGATCGGGCTTTTCGTGACCTTGGGGGCGGCCTTGGGTCTGTGGCTGACGATCGGCCTTGTGCTGGCTTCGGCCTTCCTTGGCGTGGCGATCTTGCGGCGGGGTGGCCGGATTGGTCGGCCAAGGGGCAATGCCGTGGTGCAAGTGACCGGGCTTGGTCTGTCGATGATCGCCGCGATCTTGTTGATTGTTCCGGGCTTTCTGTCCAGCTTTCTGGGTCTTTTGCTTCTTGTGCCATGGGTACAGCGGTTTGTGGTGCTGGTCTTGGGTCAACGGCTGGCGGCACAGGGCTTTGTCTTTCGGGGGCGGCAAACGACGGATGATGTGGTGGAAGGCAGCTTTGAAGAAGTGCGGCATCCTGTCGATCAGCGATTGCCGCCGTCAAAGTGGACGCAGGATTGAGACGCCATCACGGACCTGCTAGGACTGCTGCAAACCGGTTCAACAGGAGTGAAGGCGATGGCCGAAGAAAACGGCGCGACCCCGCAAGTAAAGATGTCTGTCCTGGCGCAGTTCGTGCGCGACATGTCGTTTGAAAACATCGTGGCCCAGAAGGGCATTTCAGGGACCGACGTGCAGCCGGACATCCAGGTTGCGGTCAGCCTTGATGCGCGCAAGCGGCAGGCGGACCATCAGTTCGAGGTCATCACGAAATACAAGGTCACCTCGAAGAACAAAGCCAATGGCGACACGCTGTTCCTTCTGGAGGTTGATTACGGCGGTGTTTTCCAGGTTGAGGGCGTGCCGGAAGAGCAGCTGCACCCCTTCCTGCTGATCGAATGCCCGCGCATGTTGTTCCCCTTTGTGCGGCGGATCATCTCGGACCTGACGCGGGATGGTGGTTTCCCGCCCCTGAACATCGACACGGTGGATTTCCTGGCCCTTTACCGGCAGGAAATGGTGCGGCGGGCACAGGCCCAGCAGGCCCAGACCCCGGCAAACTGAAGCCGCTTTGGGATGACAGACAAGAACCGGCCCTATGGGCCGGTTTTTTCATGTGCGCTTGGCCCAGATGGCGCCATCGCCCAGTTTTGCAACGAAAGCGGCATGGGCGGCGGCCTCGTCCTCGGTCAGGCGCGGGGGCAGGGGCTCGGGGCGGGGGCGAGGACGCCAGTCATCGACAACCCCCGTCGTGCCAGATGCGGATTTGGCGGGCTGGCTTGCCAGGCCGAAATCGGGCTGCCGACCGCCGATCAGTTCCAGATAGACCTCGGCCAGGATTTCACTATCGAGAAGCGCGCCATGTTTTTCGCGGGCCGAGTTGTCAACGCCAAAGCGGCGACAAAGGGCGTCAAGCGAGGCAGGGGAACCGGGGAATTTCTGCCGCGCAATGGCGAGCGTGTCGATCGCGCGCGACCAGTCGATGGTCGGCAGACCAATAAGCTTCAGTTCGAAGTTCAGGAATTTGACGTCGAAAGCGGCGTTGTGGATGACCAGTTTGGCATCGCCGATAAAGTCGAGAAAGGCGCGGCCGATGGCCCGGAAAACCGGCTTGTCGCGCAGGAAGTCATCGCCAAGGCCGTGAACCTCGAACGCCTCTCGGGGCATCTGGCGTTCGGGGTTGATGTATTGGTGATAGGTCCGGCCAGTTGGCATGTGGTTGAACAGCTCCACCGCGCCGATTTCGACGATGCGGTGCCCTTCCGAGGGTTCAAAGCCGGTGGTTTCGGTATCGAGAACGATTTCACGCATGGTGTTGCGCCCGAATGTGGGAAATGAGGGCCTTCACATAGGCGCGTGTGCTGTCGATGGACAGGGTTTCCACGATATGCGTGGCGCGGGCGCGCTTTTCAGCGTCGGGCATCTGGCGGGCCAGAATCGTCTCTAACTGGCTTTCCGTCATGGTTCCCCGGGCAAGGACACGGGCCTTTTGAAGAGAGTGAGGGGCAGTGCAAAGCAGCGTTGCGTCCATCTGCGCCTCAGTGCCCTTTTCAAAGAGCAGGGGTATGTCGAGCACGACGATATCGGCGGTGGCTGCGTTGATGAAAGCGTCGCGATCCGCTGATACCAGCGGGTGCACAATGGATTCGATCCGGGCCAGAGCGGTTGCATCCCGCGCGATCCAGTCTTTCAGTGCCCCGCGGTCAAGGCCTTGAGGGGAGAGGGCCTGCGGGCACAAAGCGGCAATAGGGCCGACAGCTGCCCCCCCCACGCCATAAACCCGGTGCACCGCGGCGTCGGCATCCCAGACCGGCAGACCCTCGGCGGCGAACATGGCGGCGGTGGTGGATTTTCCCATGCCGATGGAGCCGGTGAGACCGAGAAGAAAGGCTGTCATGATTGCAGGACGGCCTGTCGGGTTTCCTCATCGACGGCGGGTGTCGGGCCGAACCAACGCTCGAACCCGGGGGCCGCCTGATGCAAGAGCATGCCGAGCCCATCGACAATTGTTGCCCCGCGCCGTTCAGCCTCGGCAAGGAAAGAAGTTTTCAGCGGGTTGTATACCAGGTCATTTACCACGGCCCCGGGTTCAAGCGCGTCAAGCGGAACACGGAAATCGGGCTTTCCGGCCATGCCAAGGGAGGTGGTGTTGATGACGGTGGTGGCCCCTTCGAGCATGTTGCCCGCGTGCACCCAGTCGTGCACCGTGATCTTGGCACCAAAATCGGCGCGAAGGGCATCCGCACGGGGACGGCTGCGGTTGGTAAGCCGGATCTCCGGCACGCCCACCTCGATCAGGGCGGCCACGACGGCACGGGCAGCGCCGCCTGCCCCAAGAACAGCCGCAGGGCCAGCGGCCGGGTTCCAGTGCGGCGCGTTCTGCCGCAGGTTGGCGACAAAGCCCGCGCCATCGGTGTTATCGGCATGGATCTTTCCATCCTTGCGGAAGATCAAGGTATTGGCAGCCCCGATCAGCGCGGCGCGATCGGTGATCACATCGGCGATCTTGAGGATGGCCTCCTTGTGAGGGATGGTGACGTTCAGACCGACAAAGCCAATCCTTGGCAACAGGCGCAGCGTTTCCTCAAGATCGACCGGGCTAACATCCATGGGGATATAGTGCCCGTTGATGCCATAGCGTCGCAGCCAGAATCCGTGCAGCGCGGGAGAGCGGCTGTGCGCGATGGGGTGGCCGATCACACCGGCCAAGGGGATTTTGGGCAAGTCGGTCATGATGGAATAAAACCCCGGGTAGAGAGATAGGACAAGAGGGGAAGAAGGGGCAGACCAAGGATTGTGAAGTAGTCACCATCGATCCGGTCAAAAAGGCGAACGCCTTCAGTCTCGAGTTTGTAGGCACCGACGGAGGATCCGACCTCGGGCCAGTTCCGGGCAAGATAGGAGTCAAGGTAGCTGTCTGAAAACCCTCTCATGGTCAGCCGGGCCTGACCGACATGGCGCCAGATCGGTTGGCCTTCGTCATAAAGAACCGCTGCCGAGAGCAAGGCATGGGTTTGCCCCCGCAGCGCCAGAAGTTGGGCGCGGGCCTCGGCAAGGCTGGCGGGTTTTGACAGAACGCTGCCCTTGAAATCGAGCACCTGATCGCAACCGAGGACAAGTGCCTCGGGCTGGCGCGCAGCAACTTTTGCCGTCTTCATTTCAGCCAGAGCATCAGCGATGTCGCGGGGATTGGCGTTTTCGGACTCCAGTCCGGCTTTGACCGCCTCTTCGTCAATTCGGGATGCATGGGCAGTGACTGCAAGCCCCGCCGCCTGAAGGAGCTGCAGGCGAATGGCAGATGTGGAGGCAAGGATCAGGGGGCGGGACAGCATTGTGGAAAACCCTGGGGCAGGTTGGTGGTAAAAGCGGCTCTTTTGCCGGTCTGGCCCGAACGGGAGCAAGAGGGCCGGGTTTATCCGGTCTTGTCAAGGTGAGCCAAAGGGGTTTTCCCCATCTGGAAAACCGACATGCCACGGTCGGGATGATTTTTCGTCCACATCGGGGATCTGCCAGAAGGAGCGATCCATGCTATATAAATTACTGAAATCAAAACATTTTTTTTTATGTTCTTTTTGTGAACAGCTTATCCACAGTGTTTTCGTCTGGGGATAAGGCTGCGGATGCAAGGTTGTATTCCGATACCCACAGGGCTTACATCATCAACATCTTATCTTCTTCTTTTCTTTAAGAAGAATGAACGTGAGGCGGCGATGGGCGACTTTCTGGCGGACTGGTATCTCTGGACGAAGGCGCTGCACGTTGTGTCGGTCATCTCATGGATGGCCGGGCTGTTCTATTTGCCGAGGTTGTTCGTCTATCATGTTGAAGGGCTGAAGAAGCAGGGCGTCGTTGCGGCAAGCGAAATGGATCTGCTGTTCCAGCATCAGGAACGTCTCTTGCTGCGCGCAATCATGAACCCGGCAATGGTGGCGACTTGGGTCTTTGGTATGGCCTTGGTGCTGACGCCGGGCATTGTGGTGTGGACCGATGTGTGGCCCTGGGTGAAGGCAGGGTCGGTTGTCGGCATGACCGGCTTTCACATGTGGTTGGCTGGACGGCGGAGGGACTTTGAGCAAGGGTCCAATCGTCTGACTGGTCGGCAGTATCGGATGATGAACGAGGTGCCGACAGTTCTGATGCTGCTGATCGTGTTTTCGGTCATCCTCAAGTTCTGAGCGGGTGTTTTCTGGAAGCTTGACTTGCCGGCCTTCTGGGCTTAGCTGCGCTGGTGCGCGGGCCGTCCGGCCAAGGGCGCCTTCCTGTTGCATCATGAGCTGATCTGCCGAAGCCACGGCAGCGCGAGAGGTTTTCCATGACCGTTGAACATTTGAATCTTGCCGATCTGAAGGCAAAGACGCCGGCTGAACTGCTGGCGATGGCGGAAGAGTGGGAGATCGAGAACGCGCCCAGCATGCGCAAGGGCGAGATGATGTTCTCGCTTTTGAAAGAGCATGCCGAAGAAGGCTGGGAGATCGGTGGGGATGGTGTTCTGGAAGTGCTGCAGGACGGGTTCGGTTTCTTGCGCAGCCCTGAAGCCAACTACCTGCCGGGTCCTGATGATATCTATGTCAGCCCCGAGATGATCCGGCAGTTCTCGTTGCGGACGGGGGATTCCATCGAAGGGGTCATTCAGGCGCCCCGCGAGAACGAGCGGTATTTCAGTCTGGTGAAGGCGACCAAGATCAACTTTGATGACCCGGAAAAGGCGCGCCACAAGGTCCATTTTGACAATTTGACGCCGCTTTATCCGGATCAGCGGCTGAAAATGGAGATCGAGGATCCGACGATCAAGGACCGGTCGGCACGGATCATCGATCTGGTTTGTCCGATCGGAAAGGGGCAGCGTGCGCTGATCGTGGCGCCGCCGCGCACCGGCAAGACGGTGTTGCTGCAGAATATCGCGCATTCGATCGAGAAGAACCATCCGGAGTGCTATCTGATTGTTCTCCTGATCGATGAACGGCCCGAGGAAGTGACGGACATGCAGCGCAGCGTCAAAGGCGAGGTTGTATCTTCGACCTTTGACGAACCTGCGACCCGACATGTCGCCGTGGCCGAGATGGTTATCGAAAAGGCGAAGCGTTTGGTGGAGCACAAGCGCGATGTCGTGATCCTTCTCGATTCGATCACGCGTCTGGGTCGGGCATTCAACACTGTTGTGCCGTCGTCAGGCAAGGTTTTGACCGGTGGTGTTGACGCGAATGCCTTGCAGCGCCCGAAGCGGTTCTTTGGGGCGGCGCGAAACATCGAAGAAGGTGGGTCTTTGACCATCATCGCGACGGCACTGATCGATACCGGAAGCCGGATGGATGAGGTGATCTTTGAAGAGTTCAAGGGCACCGGTAACTCCGAGATCGTGCTTGATCGGAAGGTGGCCGACAAGCGGGTATTCCCGGCGATCGATATCCTGAAGTCGGGTACTCGGAAGGAGGACCTGCTGGTGGACAAGGTAGACCTGCAGAAGACTTATGTCTTGCGGCGCATCCTGAACCCGATGGGGACGACCGATGCGATCGAGTTCCTGTTGTCGAAGCTCAAGCAGACCAAGTCGAATTCCGAGTTCTTTGAATCCATGAACGCCTGAGGCGTTTGATTTCAGAGGGGACCAACATGGATACGATCTTTGCCTTGGCGTCCGCCAAGGGGAAGTCTGGTATTGCGGTCGTCAGGGTATCGGGTGAAAACGCGCACCAGGCCTGTAGCGTGATCTGTGGTGGTTTGCCTTCGCCTCGGTCGGCCGGTCTGCGCAAGATCCGTCATAAGGGTGAATTCATTGATGAAGCTCTGGTTCTCGCGTTCGAGGCCGGCAAGAGTTTTACTGGTGAACCCGTCGTCGAGTTGCATATCCATGGGAGCATTGCGACCACGCGTGCGGTCTTGGTGGCCTTGGGGGATCAACCGGGGCTGCGGATGGCGGAGCCTGGAGAGTTCACCCGGCGAGCTTTGGAAAATGGGCGTCTTGATCTGACCCAGGTTGAGGGTCTTGCTGATTTGATCGACGCAGAGACCGAGGCCCAGAGGCGGCAGGCCTTGGCTGTCATGTCGGGTGAGCTGGGAAAGCGGGCAAAATCCTGGAGGGCTGATCTTGTTCAAGCCCTGGCATTTCTGGATGCGACGATCGACTTTTCGGAAGAAGAGATTCCCGATGGATTGCTGGGTCATGTTCTTGAGATCGTTGACCGGCTTTGTGAATCTGTAGAGAAAGAACTTAAGGGTGGGGCAGCGGCGGAGCGAATAAGGGATGGTTTCGAGGTCGCGATTGTCGGTGAGCCTAATGTTGGAAAGTCCAGCCTTCTGAACGTCTTGGCTGGTCGCGATGCGGCAATTACTTCGGACATTGCTGGAACGACCCGCGACGTGATTGAGGTCCGGATGGACATCGGTGGCCTTCCTGTGACTCTTCTCGACACAGCCGGAATTCGGGATTCGGATGATGTGGTTGAGCAGATCGGTGTTTCTCGGGCGATTGAGCGGGCAGCGGCTGCGGACATCCGGATTTTTCTTCATGTGGGAGAGGTTCGGTTTCCATTGGAGCCCAGGGATGGTGACTTGGTGGTTCGTGCAAAGGCAGACCTTGCGCATCATGGGGCAACGGATGGTCTTCTGATTTCCGCAAAAACCGGTTTGGGGGTTGAGACGCTTATTGACAGGCTGCGTGAGGTCCTGACGCAACGAGTTGCTGGATCTTCACTTGCCATTCGAGAGCGGCATCGCCAGATACTCGGCAATGCATCTTGTGCTTTGACGCGTGCGCGGGACGGATTGAAGAGTGGGGTGTTGGTCGAGTTGGTCTCTGACGATTTGAGGGTTGCGGCGATGTCCATGGAGATGTTGATTGGCAAGGTGGGCGTCGAGGACCTCTTGGGTGAGATCTTCTCACGTTTTTGCATCGGAAAATGAGGATGTTTCACGTGAAACATTTTGATGTCATTGTCGTCGGTGGCGGTCACGCCGGCTCCGAGGCCGCTGCGGCTTCCGCTCGGTTGGGCGTAAGGACTGCCCTTGTGACGCTCAAGGCCGGGTCTATTGGTGTAATGTCCTGCAATCCTGCGATCGGTGGGCTGGGCAAAGGGCATCTTGTTCGAGAGATAGATGCCCTTGACGGTGTGATGGGCCGCGTTGCCGACCAGGCAGGGATACAATTTCGGCTGTTGAATCGACGTAAAGGGCCAGCAGTTCAGGGTCCTCGCGCACAAACCGATCGAAAAATCTATCGCGAAGCGATGCAGTCCGCACTTTCCGCTGAACCCTTTCTCACGATTATCGAGGGGGAAGTGTGTGGTCTGGATGTTCACCTTGGCACGATCTCCGGTGTGTTGCTCTCGACGGGTGAGCGTCTTGGATGCGCCTCCGTCATCTTGACAGCCGGGACGTTCTTGAATGGCGTTATTCATGTCGGTGAAAAGCGCACCTCTGGCGGGCGCATTGGCGACGCCCCGTCACTCTTGCTCGCGGCCCAACTTGATGAAATCGGAATTCGAGGGGGAAGACTCAAGACGGGCACGCCGCCTCGGCTTGACGGAAGGACTATCGCTTGGGACAAGCTCGATATGCAGCAAGGCGACGAAACGCCTGTCCTGTTCTCGTTCTTGAATGACAAGCCATTTGTGCGGCAGATTTCATGCGGGATCACGCATACCAATGAACGGACGCACGAGATCGTCCGGAAGAACTTGCACCTTTCGGCGATGTATGGCGGTCACATAGAGGGAGTTGGTCCGCGGTATTGCCCGTCCATCGAGGATAAGGTCGTAAGATTTTCAGAAAAATCGTCGCATCAGGTGTTTCTTGAGCCTGAAGGCTTGGATGATGACACGGTCTATCCGAACGGAATTTCCTCGTCTCTGCCATTGGATGTGCAAGAGCAGTATGTCAGGTCCATCGCCGGTCTCGAAGCCGTCACGATCCTGCAACCCGCCTATGCCATTGAATATGATTTCTTCGACCCGCGCGGCCTTTCGCGGGCGCTCATGACGAAATCTGTCCAGGGTCTGTTTTTTGCTGGGCAAATCAATGGAACAACGGGTTATGAGGAAGCTGCGGCGCAGGGTCTCGTTGCCGGCCTGAATGCCGCTCGGCATGCCACGGGGGGCGAGCCGATTATCTTTAGCAGGACCGACAGCTATATTGGCGTCATGATCGATGATCTGACCACTTTCGGGGTGACTGAACCCTATCGGATGTTCACATCGCGCGCAGAATTCCGTCTGGCATTGCGCGCGGACAATGCCGATCAGCGCCTTACACCCATAGGGTTAAGAATCGGCTGCGTCAGGGAAAACCGCGCTCGCGCCTTTGACGAGAAGATCCAAGCACTGGAGTCTGGCAGGCAGTTGCTTGAATCTGTGGATGCCAGTCCAAAAGACATCAAGGCCGCCGGGATTGCTGTCAATCCAGATGGCGGGCGTAGAAGTCTGTTCAAGTTGATGTCCATGCCTGGTGTCACGCGGGAGCAGATTGACCTGCTTGAGCCCCGGGCGACGCAGATAGACCCGTCGATCAGGGCGCAACTCGAAAACGACGCCCTATATCAGCAATATCTGGATCGGCAGCAAAAGGATGTCGACTCGCTCAGGCGTGAAGAGGCTGCGGTTATCCCTGCAGATATCGAATATACCGGGCTTCCCGGCCTTTCCTCTGAACTGGCAGGGAAGCTGAGGATCCAAAGACCTGAGACATTGGCCCAGGCTGCCCGGATTGAAGGCATGACACCCTCTGCGCTTGCCCTTTTGTTGGCTCATATCAAGAAAGCGAAGCGGTTGGCAGGGTGATGGATCGGGACCTTTTGCAGAGCGCGCTCGGTCCGGATCGGCCTGTTTCGGATCGGCTGATCGATCAGCTTCAGAGTTTTCTTGCTCTGTCGACGAAATGGAATGCCAAAATCAATCTCGTCGCCCGTTCGACGATTGATAATGCTTGGAGGCGACATATTGTCGATTCCGCGCAGATTTTCGTCTGCGCAGAGGAAGAGCACAGCTGCTGGCTTGATATCGGCAGCGGTGGCGGGTTTCCGGGCATCGTGATCGCGATCCTGGCAGAGCACTTCCTGCCGCATTTGCAGGTCCATCTTGTGGAGAGTGATCGTCGGAAATCGGTATTCCTGACCCATGCCGGGCGTGTTCTCGGTCTTGGAATCCAGGTCTCCACATGCCGTATCGAGGACTTGCCACCACAAAAGGCCGATGTCGTGTCAGCAAGAGCGCTGGCCCCTTTGTCGCAACTCTGCAGCTATGCGGCCCCTCATCTTGGAGAAAAGGGGGTGTGCGCGTTTCTCAAAGGCGAGAACGCTGTGGACGAGATTGCACAGGCGCGAAAGGACTGGTTATTCGACCTTGACTGTCGGGCTAGCATCACCGAACCAAGGGCCTCCGTAATATTCCTCCGGAGGTTGGCGCATGCCTGATTTCGTCGGGACAAAACCGCTTCGAATCATCTCGGTCGTCAATCAGAAGGGCGGCGTTGGGAAAACAACGACGGCAATAAATCTGGCGGCGGCCCTGGTCGAGGCTGGTGCCCGGGTTCTTGTCGTTGATCTGGACCCACAAGGCAATGCGTCAACGGGTTTCGGTCTTTCATCGTCCGATCGAAGCCCCTCGACATATGATCTCTTGGTCGAAGAGATATCGATCAGAGACGTTGTCCGGCCGACCGGCATTTCCGGGCTGTGGATCTGTCCTGCCTCCACGGACCTCTCATCCGCGGACATCGAACTTGTCGCTCGGGAAAAGCGCAGTTTTTTGCTGCACGATGCGCTGCGCCAACCGGGTTTGAACGAATTGGAGCTTGATTTCGTTCTGATTGACTGCCCGCCGTCGCTTAATCTTCTGACGATCAATGGTTTGGTCGCGAGTCATGCCGTGCTTGTGCCGCTTCAGACAGAGTTTTTCGCCTTGGAGGGCCTATCACAACTCATGCTGACAATACGTGAGATCCGTCAGGTGGCCAATCCGGCGCTTCGGATCGAGGGCGTGGTCTTGACCATGCATGATCTTCGGAACAGGCTCGCCCAGCAGGTTGAATCGGATGCGCGGGAAGCCTTGGGTTCTCTGGTCTTCAAGACCACCATTCCGAGAAATGTCCGTTTGAGTGAAGCCCCGTCTTTTGCACAACCTGTGCTGAGCTATGACAGTTCGTCCAAGGGCGCCGAGGCTTACAGATCGCTTGCGCGGGAGATTTTGGCGCGCAGTCCGCTTGAGCGAAAAGAAAAGGAGAGAGACTGTGGAAAAGAAGTCTGATCGTCGCGCGCTTGGCAGAGGGCTGTCGGCGTTGATGGCCGATGTCAACCTCTTGCCCGAAAGTCTACAGGATGGGCGGGGCCCAAAGGCGGAACTTCTTGTTGCCGTCGCCGATATCGCACCTAATCCACAACAACCGCGCCGCAGCTTCGAGCCTGCAGCACTGAATGATCTGGCCGCGTCCATCAGGACCAAAGGCGTCATTCAGCCGCTGATTTTGCGCGAATCATCGGGGCCTGCAAAATATGAGATCGTTGCGGGTGAGCGTCGTTGGCGCGCGGCGCAGATGGCACAAGTTCACGCCGTGCCTGCGATCGTGCGAGAGTTCTCGGACGCGGAAGTCCTTGAAGTTGCTATCATTGAAAACATCCAAAGAGCAGAGCTGAACGCCATCGAAGAGGCATTGGCTTATCGGCAATTGATGGATCGTTTCGGCCACACGCAGGAGAGGGTTGCGGAGGCGCTTTCCAAAAGCAGGAGCCACATTGCGAACCTGCTCCGTCTTTTGAATCTGCCGGATGAGGTTCAATCGATGGTCGCGCATGGGACCTTGTCTGCCGGACATGCGCGCGCGCTGGTTACGGTACCAAATGCGACAGAGCTTGCGCTCAAGGTTGTTGGAAAGGGCTTGTCTGTTCGCGAGACTGAAGAGCTGGTTCGGAAGTCGGCGACTCCGGCGGGTGCAGCCCGAAAGGCCCGCGG
This sequence comes from Paracoccaceae bacterium, assembly GCA_023254015.1. Taxonomy (GTDB): domain Bacteria; phylum Pseudomonadota; class Alphaproteobacteria; order Rhodobacterales; family Rhodobacteraceae; genus Tabrizicola_A. The sequence continues at coordinate 7,286 of JALQYS010000474.1, read as the reverse complement.
AAAGCCGGAAAAGGACGCCGATACCTTGGCCTTGGAGGCGGACTTGTCCGCAGCTTTGGAAATGGGGGTTAGAATTGACCACGACCTGTCCGGGAGCGGCCGCCTGACAATCTCCTACCACAGCTTGGAGCAGCTGGATCTTCTCTGTTCTGCGCTGTCTGCAGCTGCCCTGGATTCAAGTGTACGCAAAGTCTGATTCTGTCAGTCGGCAGGATCTTCAGTCATCCGAAATATCTCTCAGGATCGCGTTCAGAACGAGTCGTCCCTTTGGCGTTGCGGATAGGTAGCCGTTTTCTTGCTGGAGCAGCCCGAGCACGCTGAGGTCATCCAGTTTGGCAGGGCTAACGGATCTCCCAGAGATTGCCTCATAGCGCTTGAGGTTCATGCCTTCTGTCGTTCGTAGCGACATCAGCAGGTACTCAAGCGCGATCTCGTCAGATTGTAGTGCTTCTCTCTTCTTCTCTCCGGAAGACAGCCGTGCCACGGCATCAAGCCATTCCGAGGGATTGCGGATTGCCTCTGTTGCGTAGCGTTGGCCTTTCAGTGAGACTCGACCGTGCGCTCCTGGTCCGATCCCAATGTATTCGCCGCCGCGCCAATAGATCATGTTATGTCGCGACTCCGACCCCTTGCGAGAGTGATTTGACACCTCATATGCAGGCAACCCCGCCGCACAGCAGAGTTCCTGCGTCAGCTCATACATTTCGGCTGACAGATCCTCGTCCGGTAGACCTCTCAGTCCCCCTCGGGCAGCGCGCTCGGCGAAGGCGGTGCCGTCCTCAACAGTGAGTTGGTAGAGAGACAAGTGATCCCCCGCAAGTGATAGTGCGCGGGACAACTCCTTTTGCCAGTCCTCCAAGGATTGATCCTGCCTGGCGTAGATCAGGTCAAAGCTGACCCGATCGAAGGTGTTCTGGGCAATCTCCAGTGCTTTCAATGCGTCATAGACGCTATGGCGACGGCCAAGTTGCTTCAGCGACCGATCATCCAGCGCCTGAACCCCCAACGAGATCCGGTTAACGCCGGCCGCTCGATAATCGGCAAACCTCGACGCATCAACCGATCCCGGATTTGCTTCCAGCGTGATCTCGATGTCGTTGACGGTGCGCCAAGCCTTCCGGATGGCGTCGATGGCGCCTGCAACAATTTTTGCTGGCATCAAAGAGGGCGTTCCACCGCCAAAGTATATAGTTTCAACGATCCTTTCATCGGATTGTGTCGCGTAACGAGAGATCTCAGCTTCAAAGGCGCTGATCCAGGCATCGGGTTCAATGCTCTGGCCTACATGGCTGTTAAAGTCGCAATAGGGGCATTTGGACTCGCAATAGGGCCAATGCAGATATACCCCGAACCCGCCCCAAGCCTGTTCCTGCATGATCTTTTCCTTTGTGGTCGATCGACAAGGCTTTTGCGATGCAGCAAACGCAACTCACTGACGTATCAATATGTTGGTCTGCTGCAGGCAAGTGTCAGCGACATCAATCCCATCGGCGTTCCGTTATGCAATGTTTCACGTGAAACATCTGGCGGTCAACGCGGCGAAAGCCATGGAACGGTGGCTGATCCGGTTCTTTTCTTCGGCAGACATCTCTGCAAAAGTTAATTCGCCCCCAGTGGGTTGGAACATCGGGTCGTATCCGTGTCCTCCTGGACCCCTTGGAGGCCAAGTGAGGCGACCTTCAACGGCACCTTCGAATACCTCTTCACTACCATCCGGCCACGCGACCACAATCGCGCAGCGGAAACGTGCAGAGTAAGGGGGAAGTGCGCTTGAGCGTGTCACCATCTCCCAAGTCTTGCGCATCGCGAAATCGAAATCCCGGCCGGCAGGTGTCTCTGCCCAATCCGCCGTGTATATCCCGGGAGCTCCTTCAAGAGCGTCAATTTCAATGCCCGAGTCGTCGGCAAGGGATGGCAGACCCGTTTGATCTGCCACAAACCTTGCCTTGATCCTTGCGTTCCCAACGAAGTCAGTTGCCGTTTCCTCCGGCGCCGAAAGGCCGAAATCTGCGGCAGAAAGTATAGAGACATCGTGAGGGCCCAAAAGGGCGACCATCTCGGCAATCTTTCCAGCGTTGTGCGTTGCAAGCACCAATTTCTTGCCTGAAAGATTATGCACCAGTTCCTCCCAATGCTGCCGTCTGCGCCTCCACAAGCGCCCTGGTTCCCAACCTTGCAAGATCGAGCAGGGATGTCAGGTCTTCATGCCCAAAAGTGCTCCCCTCCGCCGACATCTGCACTTCAACAAGACGTCCCCGCCCTGTCATCACGAAGTTCGCATCTGTTCCGGCATTCGAGTCTTCAAGATAGTCCAGGTCCAAAACCGGCTGCCCAGCGTATATTCCACAGGAGACCGCGGCAACATGGTCCATGATCGGATCGCTCACAAGGACACCAGACCGCATCATCCGTCGCGTTGCCAGTCGCAGCGCAACCCAACCGCCGGTAATCGCCGCGCATCTGGTGCCGCCATCAGCCTGCAGAACATCGCAATCAATGACGATCTGACGTTCGCCAAGCGCCGAACGGTCCACGCAGGCGCGCAATGAGCGACCGATGAGACGCTGAATCTCCTGTGTCCGTCCCGACTGCTTGCCGGCTGCGGCCTCTCGCCTGGTGCGGCTGTGGGTCGCGCGCGGCAGCATCCCGTATTCCGCAGTTACCCAGCCAAGCCCGGTATTCTTCAGAAAAGGTGGCCCTTTCTCCTCAACAGTCGCCGTGCAAAGAACGTGCGTCTCACCCATTCGGATCAGACAGGAGCCTTCGGCATGCTTGACCTGATCGATCTGAATCGACACGGTTCTCAATTCGTCCAGCTTCCTCGCTGAAGGGCGCATTCCTACTCTCCTGTTTCATGAACAGCGCCAGATAGAACTGACCGACAAACGGATGCAACCCTCATTGACGTTACACCTCTTGTTTCCTTAATTCTTGGGTATGGCCAGCAAGTCCACCATTCTTTCCGAACTGAACGATCGCTCGCGCGAGGTTTTCCGGCGCGTTGTGGAAAGCTATTTAAGTTCCGGTGATCCAGTCGGTTCTCGCACGCTCACAAGAAGCATGTCGGAATCCTTGTCGGCTGCCACCATCCGAAACGTCATGCAGGACCTCGAATACCTCGGCCTTCTTGACAGTCCGCATGTCTCGGCTGGTCGGGTTCCAACCCAACTTGGCTTGCGTCTTTTTGTCGACGGGCTTCTGGAGGTTGGCTCCGTCGCGTCTGAAGATCGGCAGGTCATGGACAGCGTTCTGACCTCCGGGGAAAAGGACATCGCGTCCCTTCTGGATCATGTCAGCGAAACGCTGTCGGGCATCACAAAGGGTGCCAGTGTGGTTCTGGCGCCCAAGCAGGATGCCGCCATTCGCCACATCGAATTCGTCAGTCTGGCCGCAGACAGGGCTCTTGTTGTGCTTGTCTTCGCAAATGGCCATGTCGAAAACAGGATGATCACGCCCCCACCGGGACAAACACCCTCTTCGATGAGAGAGGCTGCGAATTTCCTTAATGCGCTTGCCGAAGGCAAAACCCTTTCCGAACTTCGTACGGGCATCATTCAGGAAATCGATCGTCGTCGTTCGGAAATCGACTCCCTCTCCAGGGCGCTGGTTGAGAGCGGTGTCGCTGTCTGGCAGTCTGAAGTTACCGAAGAGCCTGAACGTCTGATTGTTCGTGGTCGCTCCAACCTGATCGCCGAAAGCAACGAGGCGAAAGATATTGATCGCATCCGTCACCTGTTCGATGATCTGGAACGCAAGCGCGACATCGCCCAATTCCTGTCTCTGGCCGAAGATGGCGATGGTGTGCGCATTTTTATCGGCTCCGAGAACAAGCTTTTCTCACTTTCGGGTTCCTCTCTGGTCGTCTCTCCCTATATGAACGCTGATCGACAGATCATCGGTGCCATTGGCGTGATCGGTCCGACTCGGTTGAACTATGGCCGCATCGTTCCGATTGTCGACTACACGGCGCAGTTGGTCGGTAAACTCCTGTCCGAACGGGGCAGGGGATAAAGTTCTGAACGACAGACGTAACCACTGGAAAGACAAGATGGCGCAAGAAACCAACGCCCCCGCGGAAAACCCGATTTCGGAACCTGAAGAGTTCATCGAAGCGGACGAACTTGCCGCACTTCGTGCCGAGCGGGATGAACTGCGCGATCGGTTCATGAGGGCGCTTGCCGATGCCGAAAACTCGCGCAAGCGCGCTGAACGTGACCGCCGCGAGGCTGAACAATACGGCGGCTCCCGGCTTGCCCGTGATCTGCTGCCGGTCTACGACAACCTCAAACGCGCGCTTGATGTGGCAAGTGATGAAACCCGCGCGCAGGCTGCCGCCTTGATCGACGGTGTCGAGCTGACCTTGCGCGAACTTACCAGCGTTCTGGGCAAACATGGCGTCACCGCCGTCGACCCCGCGATCGGGGACGTCTTTGATCCCCAATTGCACGAGGCCATGTTCGAAGCGCCGGTTCCGGGCACGAAGGCTGGCCAGATCATTCAGGTCATGACCACAGGCTTCCTGCTGCATGAACGCCTCTTGCGCCCCGCGCAGGTTGGTGTCTCCTCGAACACGGGCGGTTGACCTTCATCCGGCGCGGTGCTGCTAGCTTCCGCGCCGGATCGCCAACTCATGAAGTTCATAGATCAGCCCAAGCGCCTCTTTTGGCGTCAACTCGTCGGGGTGAACTTGTTTCAGCCGTTCCTCGACAAGTGAGTCCTTGAACTTGGGCGTTGCGGCTTGGGGTGCCGGTGCCGCCCGGAAAAGCGGCAGGTCGTCGATCAACATCTGTCGGCCGCCCGAACCGCCCCTCTCGCCTGACTCAAGGGCTTCAAGCACCGTCCTTGCCCTCTCGATGACCGCATTGGGCAGGCCCGCAAGCCGCGCGACCTGTACGCCATAGCTCCGGTCGGCCGCGCCCGGGCGGACTTCATGCAGAAAGACAAGGTCTCCCTCCCACTCCTTCACCGCGACCGTGGCGTTTTCGACACCCGGCAATTTGCCGGCAAGCCCCGTCATTTCATGATAATGGGTCGCAAAAATCGCTCTGCACCGATTGACGCCATGCAAATGCTCCAGCGTCGCCCATGCGATCGACAGGCCGTCATATGTTGCGGTGCCGCGACCAATTTCGTCCAGGATGACCAGCGCTTGCTCGTCCGCCTGGTTCAGGATGGCGGCCGTTTCCACCATCTCCACCATGAATGTCGATCTGCCCCGCGCAAGATCGTCGCTGGCGCCGACGCGGCTGAAAAGCTGGCTGACCAGACCGATGCGGGCCGATGCGGCGGGAACGAAGCTGCCGGCCTGTGCCAAAAGCGCGATCAGGGCATTTTGCCGAAGGAATGTTGATTTCCCCGCCATGTTCGGGCCCGTCAAAAGCCAGATCGCGGGTGTTCCACCCTCTGTCAAGACGCAGTCGTTCGCCACGAAGGTCCCGGCCCCTTGTCTGCGCAGGGCGCGATCAACAACGGGATGTCTTCCGGCCTTGACGACAAGGGCGCGACCCTCCTCGACGCGGGGTTCGCACCACCCATCGGCCTGCGCCAGGTCTGCAAAGGCCGCCACCAGATCCATCTCTGCCAGCGCCCGCGCGGTCTCAGAGATCGGGCCGGAAGCTTCAAGAACCGCGTCTCTAAGCACCGCATAGTGACGCTTTTCCAGATCAATCGCGTGATTTCCGGCATTCAGGATCCGCGTTTCCAGGGCGCTCAGATCCAGCGTTGTAAAGCGGACCTGATTTGCCGTGGTTTGCCGATGGATGAAGGTTTCCGACAGGGGCGGGGACAGCATCTTTTCGGCATGGGCAGAGGTTGTCTCGATAAAATACCCCAGCACATTGTTATGCTTGATCTTCAGGCTTTGGACGCCGGTCTGCGCAATGTAATCGATTTGCATCGCGGCAATCACCGCTCGTCCCTCGTCCCGCAGGCGCCGGGTTTCGTCGAGCTCGGCGTCATGGCCTTTCGCGATGAAGCCGCCATCCCGCAGCATCAAGGGTGGCTCTGCCACAAGGGCCGATGCCAGCAGCGCAACCAGTGCCTCGTGTCCTTTCAATCGCTCGACTGCCGAAGTCAAAAGGGGCGGCAGATCGCCTCCCATGTTGCGGGCAATCTGCATGGCCTGCTCCAGACCATTGCGGATTGCGGCAAGATCCCGTGGTCCGGCCCGATCAAGCGCAAGCCTGGACAGGGCGCGATCCATGTCGGGAACCCGGCGCAATTCCGCCCGCAGGCCGTCGCGCAGGCCGGGGCTTTCGGTCAGGAACCGCACGCCCTCCAATCGACGGTGGATTTCGGCCAGATCGCGCGACGGGCTCGACAGGCGCTGTTCCAGCAGGCGCGCCCCGGCGGCCGTCACTGTGCGGTCCACCGCAGCAAGAAGTGATCCCTCCCGGCCCCCCGAAAGCGCTTGGGTGATCTCCAGATTGCGCCGCGTTGCCGCGTCGATCTGCATCGTGCTGCCCGACATCTCGCGTTGCGGCGGGCGCAGAAGGGGCAGGTTGCCGCGTTGCGTGAGATCCAGATAGTCGATCAAGGCGCCCATGGCCGAGATTTCGGCACGATCAAACGCGCCAAAGGCATCCAGACTGTCCACCTCAAACAGCGCACAGAGCCGCCGTTCGGCCGAGGTGGAATCGTAGCTGCCGCGCGACAGGATGGTCGCCGCTGCACCCGTCTCACCGATCAGCCGTGCAAGGTCTCCTTCGCGGCTCTCGTTCAGCAGAACTTCGCGCGGTCCAAGCCGGGCGAGTTCGGGGGCCAGTCGGGGCAGGGGGCACGCCGTCACCCGGAATTCCCCGGTCGAGATGTCCGCCCAGGCAAGTGCGGACTGATCCCTCACCTCTGCCCAGGCTGCAAGATAGTTGTGGCGTCGCGCCTCAAGCAGGGAATCCTCGGTCAGCGTGCCCGGTGTGACCAGCCTGACCACATCCCGTTTGACCACCGATTTCGATCCGCGCTTCTTGGCTTCGGCGGGGTCTTCCATCTGCTCGGCGATCGCCACACGAAAGCCCTTGCGGATCAGCGCCAGCAGATACCCCTCTGCGGAATGCACCGGCACACCGCACATCGGGATCGGCTCTCCCTGATGAAACCCACGTTTCGTCAGGGCGATGTCCAGCGCTTCTGCCGCTGCCACCGCGTCGTCAAAAAACATCTCATAGAAATCGCCCATCCGGTAGAACAAGAGGGCGCCCGGGTTGCGAGCCCTGATTTCCAGGTATTGCGCCATCATCGGCGTGACGCTGTCGTCGTTCACGATCTTCTCCCTTTACGTCGCAAGACCC